>CAIYZZ010000343.1 GCA_903930805.1 uncultured Rhodocyclaceae bacterium
CCAGCCGTGTCGCCAGCAGTGCGTGGGCGCGATTGCGCCAGTCGTTGAAGTCGCCGGCGATTACGAGCGGGGCATCCGGCGGCACGCTGGTTTCGATGTGCGTCGCCAGCGCATCGAGCTGGTGGCGGCGCGAACGTCCAAAGAGGGAGAGGTGTGCGCAAACACAATGCAGCGGCACGGCCAGCCCCGGTACGGCAATCGCGCAATGCAACAGACCGCGTTTCTCAAAACGGATGCGTGTTACATCCTGGTTGTGCGAAGCGATGATGGGAAAGCGTGCGAGGATCGCATTGCCGTGGTGGCCGTGGTCATACACCATATTGTGACCGTAGGCATGATTGGCCCAGACCCCTTCAGCGAGAAACTCGTGCTGCGGCTGCACCGGCCAGTCCGCATGCTGCGCCGCGTGCCGCAGGTGCTGGCCCTGCACCTCCTGCAAGAAGACGATGTCGGCATTCAGCGCACGCAAGCGCTCGCGCAATTCATGCACCACCATGCGGCGGTTGAATTGCGAAAAACCCTTGTGGATGTTCCAGGTGGCGATGGAGAGCATTTGCGGCGATTCTAAGCCGCAAAGTCGGCGCTGACGGGACGGTGCCTAGGCAGCTGCCAGGGCCAAAAAGTCAGGCTGCAATCCGATTAAACCGCGTGCGATCACCCATGCCCATGAGCAGCCCACTAACACTGATGTCCTCATCGAGCTCATCCCAATGGATGCCGGTGCCGCTGCCGGAAAATTCGTAGTGCTGACGTTGTTCGGGGGCGGCGGCCAGCAGGCGGGGGAAATAGGCCAATGGCACGCCAAGTTTGCGGCCATCCGCGAGCGTGACCCACATCATGTTGCTGTCGAAGCTGAGTTCAGTCGCCGAAGTGTTCATGCCATGCCCTTTCGAGTTGTTCCTGACCACTTGAGCCATGTCGGTCAGTTCGTGTGCCGCGAATCCGATATTTTCTGCTGCTACAGGGTCGAGCTACAACCGGCATACCATCTCTCCGCCCCATCCGATGGTTCGATTCTAGCGCCTCGGTGCCGGCTTAAAAAATGAAAAGTCGGCGCTGACGGGACGGCAACTCTCGGCGTCATGACCCGACGCTGGCAATTCGTCTCCAAACCCGTCGTTCACCCTGACAGGTGGTCGAAAGCAGCTACGCAACTGGGACCTCCATTTCTCCGGGTCCAAGCTTGGTTGTGCGGCGACTTGCTGCCGCTGGGGAGTATTTTCGCGGGGTCGGCACACAACCCATGAATAGCCACTTTCACTCTTCAGCCGATTTCCCACCCCATTGAGGCGATTCATTTCCGTCGTTGCCAGGAAGCAAATTATCGGTCGTGGGTACCAATACTCAGAGGACTGCCGGCAGGACTAGTCAGTTGTATGCACCGAATAACTGCTCAGCGTAGTATGGCGAGACGATGCCGATTTTCGCCGTGCCGAACGAACCTCGCCCCAACGAACACACTGCTTACTCTCAAAGGATGCGCCAGATGTTTCAGCTTGAAGGCTACAACATTCAGACAAAGATTTACGAGAGCGGACATAGCCAGGTGTTTCGTGGTCGGCGGAAACGTGACGGACTACCCGTCGTAATAAAGGCGCCGTCGTCGGATAACTTTTCGGTTCGGGAAAATCTGCGCTACCAGAACGAATATAACCTGCTGGCTGCCCTGCAATTAAGTCGGATTATCCGCGTTCACAACCTCGTTCAGTATCGCTCTGGGTTTGCCATTATTGAGGAGGACTACGGCGCGTGCGATTTGAATCAATGGCTGAATGAGAAAAGCATGGCGCCGTCGGAGTTCCTGACGGTTGCCATCCAAATGGCCGAAGGGCTGGCCCAGATGCATGACCACGGCATCATTCACAAAGATATCAATCCTGCTAACGTCCTTGTCCATCCCGAGACGGCGGAGGTGAAACTCACCGATTTCGGGCTATCCACCTTGATAGGGGTTGAAACCCTGGAAGCTTGCGCTCCGAATCTGATCGAGGGCACTTTGCCCTACGTGTCACCAGAACAGACCGGCCGAATGAACCGCGCTGTTGATTACCGCACCGATCTCTACTCACTGGGGGCGTGCTACTACCAGATGTTGATCGGAACCCCGCCTTTTGTGAGCGACGATCCGCTAGAGATGGTGCATTGCCATATTGCCCGCTTGCCAGTTTCCCCCGCTGCACTCAACGCCAAGATTCCGCCGGCTCTGTCGAACTTGGTAATGAAATTGCTTGAAAAAAAGGCTGAGGATCGCTACCAGAGCGCCAATGGGGTACTGCAAGATTTATTGGCGCTGCAGACATCTATGCGTGCAGGTGATCTGATGCCGAAAATGGAATTGGGACGAGATGATGTGTCGATAAAATTTCAAGTCGCGCACCATCTTTATGGCCGCGACCAAGAAACCCGACAACTACTAGAGGCATTTGATCGTGTTTCCGCAGGGCGTTCGGAACTGCTCTTGGTTGGAGGGTATTCAGGCATCGGCAAGACGTCACTGGTCAACGAAGTGCAAAAGTCGCTAGTGCGGCAGCGCGGCTATTTTATCGCCGGCAAACATGATCAATTCCAACGCGATATTCCTTTTTCCGCACTGATTCAGGCGTTTCGCCGGTTGGTGAGCCAGATTCTGACCGAGCGAGAAGAGCAAATTCAGCACTGGCGCGAAGCGTTAGGTACCACACTGGGCAACAATGCCCAAGTAATCATCGACGTGATTCCGAATGTGGAATGGATCATGGGTCCGCAACCACCGGTGCCTGAATTGGGTGCTACCGAGGCACAAAATCGTTTTAGCCGGTCGTTTCAGCAGTTCATCGCCGTGTTCGCACGCCCGGAACATCCGTTGGTTGTCTTCCTTGATGATTTGCAATGGGCCGATGCACCATCGCTCGCACTGATGGGTCTTCTGTGCGCCAACCCGGATAGCCACAATCTGCTGATTATCGGCGCCTATCGAGACAACGAAGTTTCGGCATCTCATCCGCTGACCCTGACCCTAAACCGCATTCGGGACGAGGGCGCTGCGGTTCAGCCTATTTTGCTTGGCCCACTGTCGCCCATTGATCTGAACCAGATGACGGCCGATACGCTGCATCAACCGCAGACAAATACTCGGGAACTGTCACAACTGCTGCTGCAGAAAACCGGAGGCAATCCCTTTTTTGTCACACAGCTTCTCAAGGAAATTCACGATCAGGGCTGGTTACGGCTGGATCCGACGAGCGGCGGTTGGCAGTGGGAGATCGCGCAGATTGAAGCAGCCGGGATGACCGATAACGTAGTGGATCTGATGACGGGAAAAATCGCTCGGATGAGTCTTTTGACACAGCAGGCGCTCAAGATTGCCGCCTGTATCGGCAACCGTTTTGAATTGGCCTTACTCGCCGAGATTCAGCACCGGAGCGAAATCGATACCGGCAGTGATCTGTGGGAGGCTATTCAGGAAGGACTGGTGCTGACGACCAATAAGACGGAGTTCCGGTTCCTGCATGACCGGGTCCAGCAGGCGGCCTATTCGTTGATTTCTCCAGTGGAGATTGGACCACTGCATCTGAACATTGGCCGCCAACTCAGGCGGCGTACGAGCCAGGAAGAACTTGACGAGCGCATATTCGACATTGTGGGTCATCTGAATGCTGCTATGGCCCTTATTGATGACCCCGACGAACGATTTCAATGTTCCTTGCTCAACCTTAAGGCCGGACGCAAGGCCAAAGCCTCGACCGCCTATGAATCAGCGCGGCAACATTTTCAGGTTGCGGTAGATCTACTGGGGGCAGATTGCTGGTCGGTGCGTCACCATCACACTATGGAGGTTATCCGCGAGCGGGCAGATGTCGCCTATCTATTGGGCGGGTTTGCTGAAGCGGAAGCCGACCTTGACGACGCAATGACCCATGCCGCAACCCGCTACGATCAGGCTGACATCTATCTGCAAAAGATAATTCAGTACAACCAGCTAGGGAGGTACAACGATCTGGTTGATGTGGCGCGAACAGCCCTGTCCCTGTTTGGGGTGATCTTGCCCAACCAGTACGACGAGGTGGGGTTGCAAGCTGATTTTGAGCGGCAGATTGCCGAGTATTCCAGTTTGCTGAACCAGCGCTCAATTGCCGACATCATCGGATTGAACGATGTGACTGACCAAGAGCAGGACAGCATCATCCGACTGATGGCAATTCTGACCGATGGCACCTTCATTGCTATTCCAAGCTTGTTCCCTCATGTGGTCATGGAAGTGGTCAACAGGTCGATCCGTTACGGTCACAACGCCATGTCCGCGATTGGATTTGCCTGGGCGACGGTGATCATCGTCCGCCAATTCGGGAACTATCAGGATGCCTATGCGCTAGGCACGTTGGCGATGCGCCTAATTGAGCGTTATCCGAACCCACGAATTCGGGCACAGGTCACCTTTCTGTACGCAGTCTGCTCCCTGCACTGGGTGAAGCCGCTCGAGACGCAGATCGAGGTTTATCACCAGGCGTATCAGTACGGAATAGAGAACGGCAATCTGGTCTTCGCCGGCTATGCCAGAACCATGATTCCCAAGACCACGCTAGCTGCGGTAACTGTTGAGAAGGCGCTGGAGGAATGCGCTATCAGTCTGGAGTTCTATGCCAACAGCGGTTCGCCGTTCCTGATGAGCGAGCGGTTCTGCCAACTCTTTCTGCAGCGACTTCAGGGAGATGGACAGAGCCTCACTTCATTGAGTACGGACGAGATCGATGAAAACACTTGGCTGGAACATTGGCAGCAACCGGAAACTCTCTTTGGCCACGGTCTGGCCTATTTTCTGAACTTCAAACTGCAGTTGCTTTACCTATTCGGTGAATGGCGGTCTGCCTGGGATTTTGCCAATGCCCATGCAGACTGGATGCAATACATTCCGATTCTGTACGAAACAACCGTGTTCACCTTTTATCGCGCTCTGGCCGGGGTATCAATTTACGAACAGGCGGATGTGACGGAAAAAGAGGTGATCGTCCGGACTTTGGACGGGGCCATTGCTGACTTCACCCTGTGGACGGCCAACTGTCCGGATAACTATGCTTGGCAGGAGCAACTGCTGCGAGCGGAACAGGCCCGGATTGGTCGGCGACCAAAAGATGCCCTCACCGGCTATGGTCAGGCTGCGGCGCTGGCCCGTCAGTATCACAGACCATCGGGGCAAGCACTAAGTCAGGAGCGGGCCGGGCGACTCCATTTACACCTGGATCAGCGTAAACGCGCCAAGCCTGATCTTGAAGAAGCGGTTTTCCACTATTACCAGTGGGGAGCGACCGGCAAGGCCCACGCACTGAATCAGGAATTTGCGGGGCTTTTGTCCAGCGCCACCCTAGCACGATCAGCCAGCACCTCGTCCAGCAACCAGGGCACCACGATTATTTCCACCCACCGGTTGGACCTCGACACGGTACTCAAGGCATCGCTCGCTCTGTCCGGCGAAATTCTGATCGACGGACTGCTGCAGAAATTGATCACAATTTTCATCGAAAACGCTGGCGCTGAGCAAGGCTATCTGCTGATACCTGGCACGGAGGAATCTGAGCACTGGATGATCGCTGCCCAAGCCAGTGTGTTGGATCAAAATGCGCGACTGGAGCGCATCCCGATGGAGACTACCACCACGGTCTGTGAGGCTGTCGTCCGTTATGTGATCCGCACCCGGCAAAGTTTGACGCTGGATGACGCTCTTCAGGATTCCGCCTTTGGCCGTGATCCCTATGTGCAACGACAAGGGGTTCGTTCGGTGTTGTGCCTGCCGTTGCTGGCGCAGAACCAGTTAAAGGCGGTGCTGTATCTGGAGAACAATCAACTGGCTGGTGCCTTTCTTCCGCGCCGTGTAGAGATTCTGAACATGCTTTCAGCGCAAGCCGCCATTGCCATTGAAAATGCTCAGCTTTATGAAAATCTCGAGCGTCAGGTGGCCGAACGTACCCGGGAACTTTCCGAAGCGAATCGGCGGTTGCAGCAATTGAGCGAGTGCGATGGCCTGACGGGTATTGCCAACCGACGCAAATTTGATGCGGTTTGGGAAATGGAATGGCAGCGTGCGGTTCGTCAGAGGTTGCCATTAGCCGTCGCCATGATTGATGTTGATCATTTCAAAGCCTACAACGACCACTATGGGCATCAGGCCGGGGATGACTGTTTGCGGCAGGTAGCGCAGGCGCTGGCGACCACAGCGCAGAGAAGCAGTGATCTGGTGGCGCGTTATGGCGGTGAGGAGTTTGTGGTAGTTCTGCCAAGTCTTACTGCACAGCAGGCTCTTCATGTTGCGGAGCGACTTCGGGCGGCGGTTGCAGATTTGAGCATTCCACATTCAGGAAACAGCGCCGCACCGGTAGTGACTGTTAGCATAGGCGTGGCTTGGCGAACGCCTGGACTGAACGCCCTGGCCAGCGATCAACTGCTTGAAGCCGACACCCTTTTGTATCAAGCCAAGAATCAGGGGAGGAACAGCGTTGCGTCGAGAGTTGACTCGGCTTCAGACGATTTGTCTGTACAGCGCAACTTGTCCCCGGATTGAGTCATAGGGGGCATGCATTTATTTGATAATCATGCAGCGATTGTGAGTCGATAAAAGATCATCAGAATGGCTGAGTCCAGCTCCAGCAAAAGCCACACGCATGGTTTGGCTAAATACTGCACGCCGCTCCTCAATCGGTAGGCGACAGGCTCAGATCACGAGCGTCAACTCACGAGCGTGGCACCCAGACCGAATGGCCGCTCATAAATTGCTCGGGAGACCGGAGTGGGCACGTAGACGTCTTCTAAGAAAAGTCGACGCTGGCGGGACGGCTCAGGGAGTCACTCGCTGGCGGAACCGTTAATGCGGCAAAATGGCGTTATGTTGATCCATCCCCAATTCGATCCCGTCGCCATCAGCCTCGGCCCGCTCGCCGTACGCTGGTATGGTTTGATGTATCTGGCCGGGTTTCTGGCCTTTCTCTGGCTTGGCAAGCGCCGCGCAGTGGCACAACCGTGGCATGGGCTGAGCGTGCAGCACGTGGATGACTTGCTGTTTTTCGGCGTGTTTGGCGTGGTGCTGGGCGGGCGTCTCGGGCAGGTGCTGTTCTACGAGCCGGCCTACTACTTGGCGCATCCGCTGGAAATCCTGGCGGTGTGGCAGGGCGGCATGAGTTTTCATGGCGGATTTCTCGGCGTGCTGGTGGCGATGGCGCTGTTCGGTCGCAAGCACCGTCTGGGTTTCTGGCAGATCACCGATTTCATCGCACCACTGGTGCCGATCGGATTGGGGCTTGGGCGCATCGGCAACTTCATCAATGGCGAGTTGTGGGGCCGTCCCACCAGCACCGACTTTTCGCTGGCGATGATCTTTCCGCGCGTCGATGCGCTGCCGCGCCATCCGTCGCAGCTCTATCAGGCGTTCGGCGAGGGCCTGCTGCTATTTCTACTGTTGTGGTGGTTCTCGGCGCAGGAACGGCCGCGCCGGCAGGTATCGGCGCTGTTTCTCATCGGTTACGGTGTCGCGCGCTGGTGCGGCGAGTATTTCCGCGAGCCCGATCACGGCATCTTCGGCCTGTCCTACACGGTCAGCATGGGGCAGTGGCTGTCGCTGCCGATGATTGTCATCGGCAGCGTAGTATTTGTAATGAGTTGTTCGTCAGAGGGGAAAAGGCAATTATGACAAGACCGTTCAAGGTGCTGGGCATCCAACAGATTGCCATCGGCGGGCCGTCGAAAGACAAGCTGCGCACGCTGTGGGTCGACAAGCTCGGGCTGGAAGTCACCGGCAATTTCGTCTCGGAGCGCGAGAACGTCGACGAGGATATCTGCGCTATGGGCAAGGGTGCATTCAAGGTCGAGGTCGACCTGATGCAACCGATCGATCCGGAAAAGAAGCCGGCGGTGCACACTACCCCGCTGAACCACGTCGGCCTCTGGATCGACGATCTGCCGAAGGCGGTCGAATGGCTCACCGCACAAGGCGTGCGCTTCGCGCCGGGTGGAATCCGGAAAGGGGCCGCCGGCTACGACATCTGTTTTCTGCATCCCAAGGCCAGCGACGAGTTTCCCATCGCCGGCGAAGGCGTATTGATCGAACTGGTGCAGGCACCGCCGGAAGTGATCGCGGCATTGGATAAGTGAACGCAAGCCCGACTATCCACTGGATACATTGGACGGAGGGGGGCGAGAACTGTTCCGCACAATGGCGCTCGGAAGCGGGTGTGCTGCCGCCCAAGCGCGTCCAGCTGGCTGACGATACCTTGTCGGCAGATGCCGCCTATCGCCTTGCCTGCGAAGGCACCGCCCTGTTGTGGCGCGGCGACTTTCAGAATGCGCGGCAGTTACTGCAGGCCATGGCACGGCGCTTCGATCGCAAGCCACACCAGTCGGCCACCACTGACAATGCCTTCCACCAGCAGCGCATGGCGCAGGGGCAGCGCGCCCGCACGCTCGGGATGCTGCTGATTTCATTTGCGGCGGATCATGTCATTCCCGCGCGGCGCGCACCTGATGTACGTCGGGCCTGCGAGGAAGTTCATGGCCGCGTCGCCACACCTTACGTTTCCTCATTGCGCGAACTGCTGGGTCTGATCGGGGCGCATGAGTGGCGCAAGAAGGGCATCGAAATTCCCGCACTCGGCGGACGTATTCATCCGCACTATGGCGTCTTCGCACCGGTACGCAGTGAATATGTGGATCTGCTAGCCGCAGCCCCGTTGCCGCAGGCGCTGGCCGCAAACAGTCTGGCCTTCGATATCGGCACCGGCACCGGCGTGCTGGCCGCCGTGCTGGCCAAGCGTGGCGTGGCTCACGTCGTCGCCACCGACCAGGATGAGCGCGCACTGGAGTGCGCCCACGCGAACCTTGTCCAACTCGGCCTGGCCGGGCAGGTCGAAGTGTTGCGCACCGATCTGTTTCCGTCCGGACGCGCCACGCTCGTCGTCTGCAACCCGCCCTGGGTGCCGGCGCGGCCAAGCTCACCGCTCGAACATGCACTGTATGACCCGGACAGCCGGATGCTGCGTGGTTTCCTTGACGGATTGGCAGCGCATCTGGCACCGGGCGGTGAAGGCTGGCTGATTCTCTCCGACCTGGCCGAGCATCTGGATCTACGCCCGCGCAGCGCGTTGCTGGGGTTTATCGATGGGGCCGGTTTGCAGGTACTGGAGCGGCTGGACACGCGGCCGATCCATCCGCGTGCTGCCGACACGACCGACCCGCTCCACGCAGCGCGGAGCGCGGAAGTGACCTCACTCTGGCGGCTCGGGGCGAAGGCATAGCGTTTCTGCCGTCCCGTCAGCACCGACTTTTTACAGCAACAATTCCAGCGGCCAGCGCACGGCAGCCGCTATCACCAGTGCAGCGCCAACTGAAAGCACCAGCGAGAAGATCGCTTCGCGCCGGCCGAGCAGCTTGAGCATCATGGCAAAGGTTGATACGCAGGGGACATAGAAGGTCAGGAAGACGAGGAAGGTGGCGATCTGCGTGGTGTCGAGTACGCCTGCCATTTCCTGCGTACCGAGTGCCTGAAACACCATCAGTAATGAAAGTTCCTTGCGCAGCACACCAAACAGGATCGGCACACCCAGCACGACCGGCAGGCCAAGCCACCAGACGGTGATCGGCGTGAGCGCCAGATTGATCCAGTCGTCGGCACCGAAATGGGCGAGCAGCGCCAGCACGATACTGCCGGCCACGAGCAGCGGCAGCACGATGGTGACGATGTCGCGGCTGCGTTCCCAAGTATTGGCCAGCAAAGCGTGCAGAGTCGGCATGGCGTAGGGCGGAATTTCCTGGATCATGCCCGGCGTGGTTTCGGGATAACGGTGCTTCAGGAGCTTGCCGATCAGGCTGACGACGATGGGTGCCAGCATGAAGAGCCCAAACACACCGAGGCCACCGAGATACTTGCCGCCCAACGCCAGCAGGATGGCCGAACGCGCCGAACAGGGCAGGAAGGTGATCAGCAGGGAAGCGACAGTGCGGTCGCGACCGTGAGTGACGGCCGCCGTGGCAGCGAGCGCCGGCACGTTGCAGCCCAGGCCCATGAGGAAAGGCAAGGCGACGCCGCCATGCAGGCCAAGGCGGTGAAAACCGCGATCGACGACAAAAGCCACGCGATGCATGATGCCTGACTCTTCGAGGAAAACGAGCAGCACCACCAGCGGAATCATGTAGGGAATGACGATACCGGCGAGGCCGATAAAGCCATCGACCACGGCGCGAGCGACCACGCCACCAAGATCGGTAGGCTGCCAGGGTTCGGCCCAGGCGATCAGACGCGCGACAGTGAGGCTATCGAGGAAGGCGCTGACCTCGAAGACGAAGAACAGCACGAGGGCAAAAATGGCGAGGCTGCCGACGAAGCCCCAGCGCGGGTGGAGGAAGAGTTCGTCGGCCCAGCGTTGCCAGCGCGGCCCAAGCTGTTCGCCGCCGGGACGGGTGACCGCCTCGTAGAGCAGCGCGGCGCGGTGGTGACGATCAGCGTGTATTTCATCCGACAGGGGGCGCGGCAGCGCGTTGTCGGCAGTGTCGCGCGCTGAGAGCAGCGCCGCGTGCCGGAAGGAAAAATGGCAGCGTAGCTCGTCGAAAAAATAGTCGTTGTTTTCTGCCAGTTGCAAGGCGAGGAAAGTGGTCGGCATGGCGAAGGCCGTGGCGACATCAGCCTGGGAGGCGATCCCCGCAATGGGTGCCATCTGCGCGGCGATATGCGGACTGGGTAGTTGTGGCGTTGGCGCGCGCCCTTCGCGCGCAGCGCGGATCACGGTACTGAAAAGATCGGCGAGTCCGATGCCCATGTGGGCAACCGTGGGTACCACCGGAACACCCAGCTTGGCCGACAGCGCGCGCACGTTGATGAAGAGCCGTTTGTCGCGCGCCTCATCCATGCGATTCAGGGCAACCACCATGGGTTTGCCGATCTGAGCGAGTTCGAGCGCCAGTTCGAGGTCGCGCTCGAGCGCGGTGGCATCCATCACCAGCAGCAATACATCGGGCGCGGCGAAAGCAGACTCCGGTTGATGCGCTTCGTGGCGGGCAATGGCTGGCCAGCGGTCGCCCCAGAGCAGGTATTTGAGGACGACGGGGACGTCACCCCGCAACCCATGGAAACTGTCGATCGCGGGCAGATCGACCAGCGAAATCTGGTCGAGACCGACTTCGACCTGGCATTCTTCGTAGGCCGGACCGATACCGGCCAGCCGCTCGTGGCGCACCGAGGTGCTCGATGCGGCACGAAAGATGCGGCTCTTGCCGGTGCGTGCCTGACCGACGATGGCGACGCGCGGCCGACGTACGCCCCGCATCAGTGGGCCGTTCAGGGGAAAGGTATGAGGAGGAAGGGACAATGTGATTGCCTGCTTAGATGAGAACGGTTCTCATTATGCAAGCAATTCGGCGAAGCTGTCAATCGCGGGGTAAAGAGCGGTGTTCTTGGCGGGTTGTTGCGTATCAGGTCGGCGCACGGCAATGAGATGCTTGATCCCGTAATCGCGCGCGGCATCCAGCACCGGCAGGCTGTCGTCGATCAGGACCGTACGTTCGAGGTCGAAGGGTTCGAGGGCCATGAGTTTTTCCCAGAAGCCACGCACTTCCTTGGCAACGCCGAGCGTGTGAGAACTGACGATGGCATCGAAGTGCGGCTCCAGCCCGGTCTTCGCCAGCTTGAGCGCGAGACTTTTGTGGTGGGCG
>CAIYZZ010000344.1 GCA_903930805.1 uncultured Rhodocyclaceae bacterium
ACTGGCAGATGCCATCCTCGACCGCCTGGTGCATCAGGCACACACCCTGGATCTCGATGGCGAATCCTTGCGCAAAGGCGGGAAACCCGAATGATCACCATGCCCTGCCCAACTGTTAGCGGTGCTCAATCAGCGTAGTAATTTGGCGTCCACGGACAGATGTGGCGAAATGGTGGGGTGATTTTGGTTTTTGCCTATCAGGCATGAATATGCAGGTTTTACGGTTTGCTGCCCGCAGGGCTTCCGGCGGCCGGATTGCGCAGCAATCGTTGTCTGGCAAGCGAAGCGCGGCAGATTGGGGCGGATGAGGTAGAAAGGTACCCGGCCGGTGGAGACGCAGGCGCAACACCGGTCCAAACCTCCAAGTCAGTTCCGATGCTGCGCCCCGAAGCCCCCTGACGAGGACGACGTTGCCTGCATAGTATTTCACGAAGCGCACGTTAGTGTCCGCTGTCCATTGGCCGTGACCGCCAATGGAACCTTTCGGAAGACGCTACCTGTGCGCTGGTTGCCTTACGGCTGTACTCATCTGCAGCGATTGCGATCGCGGCAACCGCTACTGCAGCAGTGATTGCGCCGAACTGGCTCGCTGCCAAGCAATTCGTGCCGCAGGATGCCGCTATCAAGACAGCCTGCGCGGCCGGCACACGCATGCACAGCGGCAGCGCCGCTACCGGGCCAGAGCACAGAAAGTGACGCATCAGGGTTCCCCTCCTACAGTGCTGCCTGCTCAACTGGCGCCTGAACTGACGGCGCCGGTAAATCAGACGCCTTGGCAGTGCTGGCGCTGTTGCCACGCCTTGTCGGAATGGGTACGCCAGGACTTCCTGCGCTCGTCGGCTCGTCAAACCCAACCCAACAGGAGCGTCTATGGCCCTCACCCCCGAAACTGAAGCCGAAATTCTGCGCTACCACCACGCCGAACGCTGGCCGATCGGCACCATCGCCACCCAACTTGAGGTGCATCGCGACAGCGTTGCCCGCGTCCTGGCGCAGGCCGGCTTGCCGCAGCTTGGCGACGTTCACCGGCCCTGTGCGATTGATCCCTATTTGCCGTTCATCCTGGAGACCCTGAAACAGTTCCCGCGCCTGCGCGCCAGCCGCCTGTACGACATGGTCAAAGATCGGGGCTACCCCGGACGCCCCGATCACTTTCGCCACTTGATCGCTCGTCACCGGCCACGCCCGAAGACGGAAGCCTATCTGCGCCTGCGCACCTTGCCGGGCGAACAAATGCAAATCGATTGGGGTCACTTCGGCCACCTGGAGATTGGTCGCGCCCACCGGCCACTGATGGGTTTCGTTGCAGTGCTGTCATGGTCACGCCAGATCTTCTTGCGCTTCTACCTCGGTGCCCACATGGAGAATTTCCTGCGCGGTCATGTTGGCGCCGTGGCGGCCTGGGGTGGTTGCCCGCGTGTGGCGCTCTACGACAATCTGAAGAGCGCCGTCCTTGAGCGCAGCGGCAAGATCATTCGTTTCCATCCGACGCTGCTGGCGCTGTCTGGCCATTACCATTACGAACCCCGTCCGGTGGCCGTGGCACGCGGCAACGAGAAGGGACGTGTGGAGCGGGCCATCCGCTATATCCGCGATTCCTTCTTCGCCGGCCGCAGCTTCAACGATGTGGATGACCTCAATGCGCAGGCTGACGCCTGGGTGGTCGGGCGTGCCGGCGAACGACGCTGCCCGGAGGATGAAACGCTGACGGTGAGTGAGGCATTCGCCCAGGAACGGCAGCGTCTACTTGGCTTGCCGGGCGACGACTTCCCTACCGACGAGATCAAGGCCGTGTCGGCCGGCAAGACGCCCTATGTGCGCTTTGATCTCAATGATTACTCGATTCCGCACACGTGCGTTGCACGTACGCTGACAGTCGTCGCGAGTCCCAAGGAAGTACGTGTTCTTGACGGTCAGGCAGTGATTGCAACGCACCCGCGGTCTTATGACCGCCTGCAGCAAATCGAGATTCCGGAACACATTGCGACGTTGGTGGGCTACAAGCATCAGGCCGGCGCCCATCGCGGTACTGATCACCTGGTCAAGGCCGTGCCAGCAAGCCGAGAACTGCTGGCCCAGGCGGTGGAACGCGGCGAACCTTTGGGACGTACCGTACGCGTGCTGACGGATCTGCTGGAGCGTTACGGTATGTCCGAGCTTGAGGCCGCAATAACGGAGGCGCTGGGGCGGGGTGTGCCGCATCCAAATGCGGTTCGTTTGGCGCTGGAGCGTCGGCGGCAGCTGACGGCAGCGCCGCCACCACTGGCTGTCAATTTACCGGATCACGTGAAACGCCGCGATGTGCCGGTGCGGCCCCACTGCCTAACTGACTACGACAATTTGATGGAGAATTCGGATGACGACCAATGATTCAAGCCGCCAGCGCGCGGC
Organism: uncultured Rhodocyclaceae bacterium; assembly: GCA_903930805.1. Taxonomy (GTDB): domain Bacteria; phylum Pseudomonadota; class Gammaproteobacteria; order Burkholderiales; family Rhodocyclaceae; genus Sulfuricystis. Next base: position 2,392 of record CAIYZZ010000344.1, read on the forward strand.
AACCCTGCAGTTGCATGGCGTGCTGGCTCACTGGGCCGAGTGTGCCAACCAACCGTGGCTTGATCCCTTGCTTGGCTGGGAAGAAACGGAACGTTCGCGCCGCTCACTGGAGCGTCGCTTGCGCAGTGCCCACATTGGGCGCTTCAAGCCGCTCGCCGATTTCGACTGGGCCTGGCCGACGCAATGCGATCAGCGGTCGATTGCCGAGTTGATGACGCTGGACTTCTTGATCTCGGGCACCAACGCGATCCTGGTTGGCGCCAGCGGTCTGGGCAAGACGATGATTGCCCAAAATATCGCACATCAGGCGGTTCTGAATGGACATACCGTGATGTTTGCAACCGCGGGCCATTTGCTCGGGGAGTTGGCAGGTCTGGATAGTGACTCGGCATTGCGCTACCGATTGCGTCGCTACGCGGCTCCGGATCTGCTCGTCGTTGATGAGGTCGGCTATCTGTCTTACTCGAATCGCCACGCAGATCTGCTCTTCGAATTGATCAACCGGCGGCACGAAAAGAAAAGTACGTTGATCACGACCAACAAAGCGTTCTCGGAATGGTCAGAGGTATTTCCCAATGCCAGTTGCGTGGTAGCGATGATCGACCGTCTGGTGCATCACGCCGAGATTCTGTCGATCAAGGGCGAGTCCTACCGACGCAAGGAGGCTCAGGAGCATGCAACCGCCAAATCCAGAAAACGCAAGACGAAGGAAGCGCCGTGAAACATCATCAGCCCTCTGGCTTGCACCGCGGCCTGGATCTGCTCATCAATCCCAATTGGTCACCTGATCAGGTGACCGCGGTCATCGAGTTGCTTGATGATCTGCGCGATCGAATCTGGGCGCACTACGAATTCACTCTCATGACAAAGTTCCAGGAGGACCGTGTCGCTCAATTCGACGTCGAGATCACCGATCCACCGTTCTGACCTGTTTCAGGTCCGGCATCTATCGGGGGCC
>CAIYZZ010000345.1 GCA_903930805.1 uncultured Rhodocyclaceae bacterium
AAGCCTTTTCGTTGGAGAAAAGAACTGGGGGTAGTTCCGCAAATCTTCGGGAGATACCTCGGATGATCAGTTCGAGTATGCGGGACATGTGAGCTCGGCAAAGCGTCAAATTTTGGGTGGCGGCCGCCATGCGCGCCGCGATTTTCTCCGGCAACCGCTGACGCGCCGCCTCGGCTGCCTGCTCCAGCGCATGGCGAAAAGCAAAGACATCCGCCGAGCCGTGACTCTTGACCACCACGCCTTTCAGGCCGAGCAGACTCGCGCCATTGTAACGGCGCGGATCAAGTCGCGACTTGAAGGCTTTCAACACCGGCATGGCAATCACCCCAGCCAGTTGCGTCAATGGATTGCGCGAAAACTCCTGGCGCAGGAAAGTGCTGACCATGCGCGCCAGTCCTTCAGAAGTTTTCAGCGCGACGTTGCCAACGAAGCCGTCGCAGACCACGACATCCGCCGTACCTTTGTAAATATCGTCGCCTTCAACGTTGCCGATGAAGTTTAAACCGCTGCCCTTCAGCAATTCGCCGGCACGCTTCACTACCTCGTTGCCCTTGATATCCTCTACTCCGATATTCAGCAAGCCGACACTCGGCCGCTCATCGTGTTCAAGCGCCGTAGCCAACATGGCACCCATGATGCCGAACTGCAGCAGATGTTCTGGCGCGCAATCAACATTGGCACCCAGATCGAGCATGTAGGTATGCCCATTCGTGTTCGGCAGGGTCGATGCAATCGCCGGCCGGTCAATGCCTGGCAAAGTTTTCAGCACGAAGCGCGATATCGCCATCAGCGCACCGGTATTGCCCGCCGAAATCGCCGCATCCGCCCGGCCTTCCTTGACCAGGTTGGCGACAACGCGCATTGATGAATCTTTTTTATTGCGCAGGGCGCTGGCAACCGGTTCGTCCATACCAACCACTTCGCTGGCGTGCTGCAACGACCAGCGACCGGACAGCGCGATATCTACCTGCGCCAGGAAAGGCTGTAACACCTCCTCGCGCCCGACGAGAATCGCCGTGCAATCTAGATCCTGGCGCAGAAACTCCAGTACCGCCGGCACGACGACGGACGGACCAAAGTCACCGCCCATGCAGTCGACTGCGAGACTAATCGTCATTCAGGAATGCACCATAAAAACGGCCGGACGTTTGCGCGTCCGGCCGTTTTTTGACGAGAAAAATCACTCACCCTTGGTCTTGACGACCTTTTTGCCCCGGTAAACACCGGAGGGAGAAATGTGGTGACGCAAATGCACCTCACCGGTAGTCGGTTCGATAGCCAAGGGTGGAGCATTCAGAAAATCGTGCGAGCGATGCATGCCACGTTTGGAGGGTGATTTTTTATTCTGCTGAACAGCCATGATGACTCCTTACTTCAAAATCGATTTAATGTTTCTTCAATCCAGCCAACACCGCAAAGGGTGATGGCCCGCTTTCCTCAATCTCTGCTTCCACCACAACCGGAAGCAGACAATCCGCATGGCGCGGCACAATCGGCAACGCCAGCAATACCTCTTCTTCGATCAGCGCCCGCACCGACAACTCACGACTCGCGGGAATGGCATCGTAATCATCCGACTCCAACTCCTCCGCGGGCCACTCTGCCCCCGGTGGCATCAACAATAACCGACTGTCAATGGCACAATCGAAAACCACTTCGGCAAGGCAACGCTGACAACACAAACTCAGCCTCCCCCTTACCCGCAAGTGCAAACCCAGTTTGCCAGTGCGTTCTCCCGTGTCATGATAACCGGCCAATTCGCAATCAAGCCAACCCTTCCGAGTCACCAGCGCATCGGTCAGACGCGGAAGCACCGACAGGGCGAGTTTGCCGGTAATACAGTCTTCGTTTGCCGCAAATTTGAGGCTATCGATGACCGCCCCAGCGAAATCTTGTTCTTCGCGGCACGACATGAACCGTGGATGCTATCATGCGACGGCCTTGCTAGTCAAAGGCTTGTTCCAGAAAAAAGCCTGCAAAAACATCCAATAACCACCCGATTCCCATGTCGCAACTCGTACTTGCCTCAACTTCACCTTATCGACGTGAATTGCTCGGTCGGCTGCAAATCCCCTTTGAAGTTTGCGTTCCCAATGTTGATGAAACACTCTTGCCAGGCGAAACTCCTGCAAGTACCGCAGAACGACTAGCCGTTGCTAAAGCCCTCGCAGTGCAGGTACGTTTTCCTAACGCGCTGATTATCGGTTCAGACCAGGTTGCCTACTGCGATTTACAGCGCTTCGGCAAGCCTGGTTCGCGCGACAATGCCCGCGCTCAGCTACGCAACCTGTCGGGGAAAGTCGTCGTATTCCATACCGGTTTGTGCCTGCTCAACAGCAAAAGCAACCGCAGCCACGTGCGAGGCGTAGCCACCGAGGTATGTTTCCGCGAACTGGCAGATGGCGAAATCGAACGCTATCTGGACAAAGAGGATGCTCTCAATTGCGCCGGTAGTGCCCGCTCAGAAGCACTCGGCATCAGTTTGCTGGAGTGGATGAGAAGTGATGACCCGACAGCGCTGGTAGGACTCCCCTTGATCGCGTTGGCAGAAATGCTGCGTGCCGAGGGAATTTCCCTGCCCTGATCAACGCCATGCCCGGCACGCTCTATCTGTTGCCGACCCAACTCGGCGATACACTCTGGCCGGCAGTGCTTCCCACAGGCAGCCAAGCCATCGCTTGCCGGCTTCAGCATTTTGTTGTCGAAAATGCCAAGACTGCGCGTGCCGCACTGAAATGGCTTGAGCACCCCACTCCACTACGTGAAATTTCCATCGAACAATTGCCTGAGGCATTCACGCAGATTGAGATCGACCGGTTATTGAACCCATTACACGCCGGGCATGATCTAGGACTGATGTCGGAAGCCGGTTGCCCTGGTGTTGCCGACCCCGGTGCGCTACTAGTGCGCCGCGCCCACGAAACCGGTATCGACGTCAAACCGCTGGTCGGGCCCTCGTCACTGCTGCTAGCCCTTATGGCGTCTGGACTAGACGGCCAGCGCTTTGCCTTTCATGGTTATCTGCCGGCCCGCGAGCCCGAGCGGAGCAAGCGCATCTCCGAACTGGAAGAGGAGTCCCGACGCAAGCAACAGACGCAACTCTTCATCGAGACGCCCTACCGCAACACAGCACTGTTCAATGCTCTGCTAGCTGCTTGCCACCCTGAAACGCTGCTCTGTCTGGCCTGCGATCTGACACTACCCAGCGAAACGATTGCCATGAATCGTGTCAGCATCTGGCGTCGGTCACCCCACCCCGATCTAGACCGGCGACCGACCGTTTTTTTACTGCTCAGCGCACGTTAACTCGCGCAATGGCGTTACCCAGGCCGCTAGCTACTTCGGCGCCAAAGCGCCGTGCAAATTTTTCCGCCAGGTTGGGTTTCATCGTGTAGTCACGCACTTCCTCAGCCTTGATCACTTCACGCGCGACCGATTCGACCGTACCGAATTCATCCGTCAAACCAAGTTCGATGCTTCTGGCACCAGTCCACATCAAGCCAGAGAACATGTCCGGCGTTTCCTTCAACCGCTTGCCGCGCCCAGTGCGCACCACCTCGATAAATTGCTGATGGATATCATTGAGCATGCCTTGGGCATGTGTCT
>CAIYZZ010000346.1 GCA_903930805.1 uncultured Rhodocyclaceae bacterium
CAATCGGATACTTCCTCATGTCGCTCACCACCGCGGTTTGCGTGCTGCTCTCGGAATGGATTTCCTTTCTTTTGGCGGCCGTTCCACCGCGCTCCCGCCGCACCTTCGTCGAACTCCTGATCGGTTGCATGCTCAATCCGGAAGGATGGGTCACGCGAGCCATCGGGGCTATTTGCCGCGAAGCGCACTGGACCACCTACTACAAGCTGATCGAGCGGGCGCATGTCTCGGTCGCCGAGTTGTCCGTTCGCCTGTTGCAGTTGGTGCAATCGGTGTTCCCGGCGGAGGTGGTGAACTTGATCATCGACGATACGCTGGTTCCGCGAACGGCGAAGACCGGGCCTGGCATCAGTATCAAGCACGACCATGCCAGGAAGGCCAATCGTCCGACCTTTATGAACAGCCAGTGTTGGGTGACCTTGGCCTTGGTGGTGCGAGTTCGGTTGGGGTCGGCCCTGACGGTGCCGATTCGCTCCTGGCTGGTCGAAGAATCCGGCCAGCGCGGCAAGCTCTGGGTGGCGCGGCAGCTGATCAACTCTGTCAGGGGTCACGTCAAGGATGCGCGCTTGTTGATCGATGCCTGGTTCATGCGCAAGAGTCTGATTTTGCCCTTGCTCGAACAGCGGGTGAGAATCATCGGGCAGGTGAGGCGGGATACAGCTTTGTTTTTTCCGCCCGAACCCGAACCGAAGCGTCGAGGTCGGAAACGCAAGTACGGTCGGCGGATCGATGCTGCGCTGCTCGACACTCTCCAAGTCACCGAGATGGAACTGACCCTGTACGGCAAAGTGCAACCGGTCAGAATGCGTTCGGCCATCGCGGTGGCGCGATTTCTGAAGGGGCTTCCCGTGCGGGTGGTGTGGTGCGAAATGCGCCAGGACGACACCACCTGGTCGCGTCCGCGTTTGATTCTGGCGACCGAGACCGATCTGACGGCACAGGCCGTGGTAGAAATCTATGCCGAGAGATGGGGTATCGAACCGCTGTTTCACAACCTGAAGCGCTGGTGGGGTGTGACGAATCTGTGGCAGCAGTCGAAGGAAGCCCTGGAGTTGTGGATGCAGATCCGCTCCACAGCCTATGCCTTGACGCAGTTGCTCGCTCTGAAGCTGTGGGCTTCCTTCCCGTTGATGGATATCGCACCCTGGCGCAAGGGTGTCATGATCACGGCGGGGCTCTTCGGTCAGTGGCTGCGCATTCAATTTATCGGACTTCGCGTGCGCGATGCATGCACCCCGAAGTCGGGGAATTTCGTGATGCCTTTCCCCAGTCAGGATCAGCGTTTGCAGTGTTGAGTCGCGTGGCATCGTGGCGGTCAGCGTCAAATCATCTCGTTCTTGTGTTTGTCATCGATCGCCGCCAGGAAATTCCCGGCAGGCGCGTAGCGGTGTGTGTCTAAACTTTAGCACATGTTTAAACTAGCATTCCGTAACACGCTACGGCAAAAACTGAGATCCTCTCTCACGCTGGCAGCGGTTTCGTTCGGTGTGACAGCCTTGATTCTCAGCAGTGGTTTCATTCAGGATATATTCGTACAGCTAGGAGAGGCTTTAATTCACTCGCAGACTGGTCACA
>CAIYZZ010000347.1 GCA_903930805.1 uncultured Rhodocyclaceae bacterium
CGGGGAAGATGCCGGTCGCCCTTGCCTGGTCTATGGCGGCAGCGAAGCGCAAAGCCGCAGTGATATGGAAATACTGCCGTGGTGCGAACTTTGAAGCCGGACGCTCCACGAAAAAGCCCCGCCGGAGCGAGGCTTTTGATAATCAGGGTCTGACCCCGATTAGTTCTGATTATCGGCAATTAGCAGGCAGGTATTTTGCGAGGATCGTGCCAGTACATACCCATGTAACCATGCCAGTAGCCGGAACACCCGTGCCAGTGAGAACAAGAGTTCCCGCACTTGGAATTTCGGCAGTGGCAGTAGCAGTAACAACGCCCACAGTAGCAGAAGTCTGAGTATAAACAACGCCAGCTACATATTTGCTCGATTGATTATTAACACCTGCAGAAGCTGCTGCCGGCATGTGCCCCAAAGTACCAAAAGCTTCCGCAATCGCAGTTTTACCACCGGAAGCAGCCATCACAATCTCCGAAACCTTCGCACGCACCATGTAATCCTGATAAGCCGGCAGGGCAACCGCGGCCAGAATACCAATGATCGCGACGACGATCATCAGTTCGATAAGAGTAAAACCTTGTTGAATCTTGCGCATTTAATTTCTCCTTTGGAAGAGCACCCGAATTGTGCTGCTCAGGATCGTGCAATAGTTATGCCAGGGACACAATAACGTGTTCATGCGGGTTGGTGGGCGGGATTCTGACCACTGGACCACCAATCTTGGCAGATTGTGACAAATTTTGTCAGTTATCGGCAACGCAACGCCGTCCCGCCAGCGCCGACCTTTACTGCGCCGCCAGTCGCCGGGCAGCCGTCAGCGGGTTCATCACCTCGATGCCATCGCGCAGCGGGTAGGGCTCGCCTACCGGGGCAACCAGCCACTTGCGCTGCGCGCCAACATCTGCGGCAGCCAAGTGAAATCCCTTCGACAGCGTAGGGGCAGATGAGCGCTTGATCTCGATCACGAGGGTTTCCCTATTACGGAAGCTCAGCACCAGATCAGCCTCCGCGCCGTGGGAGGTGCGGTAGAAACTGGCTTCGGCTGCTGGCACAGCGGCAAGCAACTGTTCGATGACAAAGCCCTCCCAACTCGCGCCCGCTACCGGGTGGGCAAGTAGCGCATCCAGGCTCGCGAGGCCAAGCAGGGCATGCGTGATACCACTGTCCCGTACATAGACTTTCGGCGCACGCACCAAGCGCTTGCCCACATTGCCATGCCAGGCAGGCAAACGGCGCACCAACATCAGGTCGCACAGCAGGTCGATGTAACGGGCTACGGTCTGGCCGCTGACGGCCAGTGACGCCGCAAGCTGCGACTGGTTGAGCAAACCGCCCTGTCCATGAGCCAGCATGGCCCACAGACGGCGCAGGGTAGTGGCGGGAATACGCGGCCCGAGCGCCGGAATATCACGTTCCAGATAGGTGGTGATAAAGGCCTCGCGCCAGCGCAGACTAACCATATCGTCTGGTGCCAACCAGGACAGAGGAAAACCTCCCCGTGCCCAGAGGGTGCCAAGATCGGCGGCGCTGGCATCCGCCGGCAATACTTCGCGCGCCTGGAAGGGCGTGAGTTCGAGTTGTGCCACCCGCCCCGCGAGGCTTTCGCTTGCCTGTTGCAACAGCACGCCGGAAGCGGAGCCGAGCAACAGGAACTGCCCCGCAGCTTCACCATCCCGGCGACGCAAATCGATGATGCCACGCAACACCGCAAAAAGTTCTGGCATGCGTTGCACTTCGTCAAGAATAACCAACCGTTGCCGCTGCCCAAGCAGGAAGGCTTCGGGATCGTCAAGCTGACGCTGGGCAGAGGGAAGCTCAAGGTCAAGATAAAGCGCATCCTTGCGCCGGTCGAATTCGGCCAACGCCATGGTGGTTTTGCCTGCCTGGCGTGGCCCAAGGAGAACGACCGCCGGAAATTGGGCAAGAAGCGTGGTAAGTTCTTGTTGGGCTAAGCGCGGATTCATCCGTGCAATATATCACTTACGTGGTGAATTTACACGGTTTCATCAATTCTCTCTCGGCTGCGGCGCAGGATCAGTCTCCCTTGCCGTCCCGCCAAGACCGACTTTTTTACGGGGTGGCGCTGGTGTCGATTTGCGCCGGGTCGAGAAAAACTTCCGCATAGCGTTGATGCACACCATGGCTAAGAAACACCTCGAACAGGTCGGGGTCGATATGACCACCCTGGCTGAACTTGGTCATGATCTGGATGGCCTGTGAAAGCTTCATCCCGGATTTGTAGGGTCGATCTTTTGCTGTCAGTGCTTCGAAGATATCTGCGATGCCCATCATGCGCGCCTGTAGCGACATCTGCTCGCGCGTGAGTCCCTTGGGGTAGCCCTTGCCGTCGACGCGTTCGTGGTGGCCTCCCGCATATTCGGACACATGCTGCAAATGCCTGGGCCATGGCAAAGCTTCGAGCATCTTGATGGTGGCCACGATATGGTGGTTGATGGTCTCGCGCTCCTGGGCAGTGAGTGTACCGGCGCGAATGCTTAGATTTTCTATTTCATCGGCAGTGAGGAAATCGGCATCCACTCCCGTCGCGTTACGCCAGGTGCGCCCCGTACCGATGCCACGCACGCGCTGCTGATCTTCAGGTGTCATGGCTTCGCCCCCGACATTGACACGCCGCAGGAATTCGCGCTCATCGTCCAACCGCCCTTGCTCCTGCCAATAGTCGGCCCAAACCGTCGTTTCCATTGCGGAGTCGGTCTTGGCACGCATGTCCAGCAACTTGCGCAAGGTGGCGATCTGGGCATCGCGTTTCAGCACCTCGAAGCGGGTATCGACGAGACCGATACGATCGAAGATGGTTTGCAGCTTGGTAGCCTTGTCGACCACATGCACGGGTGTCGTTACCTTGCCGCAGTCGTGCAGCAGGCCGGCGATCTTGAGTTCATACAGGTCGCTGGCAGACATCTCAAAGTCAGCTAGCGGGCCTTCGACAGTGGCATTGACTGCCTCGGCGATCATCATCGTTAGCGCGGGGACGCGTTGGCAATGCCCTCCGGTGTAAGGGGATTTTTCGTCGATTGCGAGGTTGATGAGGTTGATGAAGGACTCGAACAGTTCCTCCAACTGGGTAATCAGTTGGCGGTTGGTGAGCGCGATGGCCGCCTGCGAAGCAAGCGATTCGGCCAAGCGCTGATCCGCATAGGAAAAAGGTACGACAAGACCAGAATCCGGTTGGGTGGAATTGATCAGTTGCAGGACGCCGATAATTTCGCGTTCATGGTTCTTCATCGGCACGGTGAGGAACGAGCACGAACGATAGCCGGTGCGCTCATCAAATTTGCGGGTGCCCGAAAAATCAAAGCCGGCCTCGCTATAGGCATCGGCGATATTCACCGTCTTGTCGTTGATGGCGGCATAGACAGCGACCATCGAATTGTTGGATGCACCATTCTCGTCCTGCAGCGGCAAATCGGGAAACTTGATCGGATTGCCGGAGGTACCACCCAGCGCAATACCGAGCGAGTCGTTGCGGACGATCTCGAAGCGTAACGCCCGGCCATCTTCGGTAACGCGGTAGAGCGTACCGCCATCGGCATGCGTGATGGTTTTGGCCGCCAACAGAATTTTTTCGAGCAGCCGATGGATGTCACGTTCGCTCGAGAGCGCGGCACCGATTTCGTTGAGTTGCTCCAACCGGCGAAGCAGGCTGTCAATTGAGTCGTGTGAATCCATACGTCGCCTCCAGACGATTTACTTGATGCAGACCGCCCGCACCTGCTTCATATCGGTCGTGCCTTGCAGCACTTTTTCCATGCCGTCCTGCTTGAGGGTACGCATACCATCCTCAAGGGCCTGAGCGACCAACTGGGCCACCCGCGCATGCTCCTGAATCAGCTTCTTGGCGGCATCCGTGCCGATCATCAATTCATGCAGGCCGAGACGTCCCTTGTAACCGGAACCACCACAGATGTCGCACTTCGTGTCGGCCTCACCAACTTCTTTTGCACGATAGAGCGTGAACTGCCCTTTGTCGTTGGCGTATTTTTTAACCCACTCCTTGTAAACAACCTCATAGGCCGCCTTGCCATCACGTTTGAAGGTTTCGGTGTTGGCCAGTTCTGCGCAATACTCGGTGAGAAAATGCTTCATTTCCTCGGGGCTCGCCGTATAGGCCTCCTTGCACTTGCACAGACGCTTGGCCAGGCGCTGGGCCAGGATACCGAGCAAGGCATCGGCGAAGTTGAACGGATCCATACCCATGTCGAGCAGACGGATGATCGACTCCGGTGCGCTGTTGGTGTGCAGCGTGGCGAACACGAGGTGCCCAGTGAGCGAGGCCTCGATGCCGATGCCGGTGGTTTCGGCATCGCGCATCTCGCCCACCATGATGATGTCCGGGTCGGCGCGCAAGAAGGCTTTCATGATTACGGGGAAATCCAGGCCAGCCTTCTTGTTGATCTGTACCTGACGCAATCCCTTCTGGGTAATCTCGACCGGATCTTCGGCTGTCCAGATCTTGGTGTCGGGCGTATTGAGAAATTTAAGCACCGAGTGCAGCGTCGTCGTCTTACCTGAACCCGTCGGGCCGCACACGAAAAACAAGCCATAGGGTTTCGATACTGCAGCCTTCAGACGCTCCTCGTTAATCGGCAGGAGGCCCAACTTGTCGAGCGGAATCGGTTCGCCAGCGGCTAGGATACGCATCACGATATCCTCGACGCTGCCAGCAGTGGGAATCGTCGCCACCCGCAACTCGATATCGAGGGGGCCAAACTTCTTGAACTTTATCTTGCCGTCCTGCGGCCTGCGCTTTTCGGAAATATCGAGGTCGCACATGATCTTGATACGCGCAACAATAGCGTTGCGGAAGCTATGCGGAATCTCGATGTATTTCTGCAAGGAACCATCCTTGCGCAGACGGATTTGCACCTTGTCCTTGCCAATCCCGGGTTCGATATGGATATCCGATGCGCCCTGCTGGTAGGCGTCGATGATGACCTTATTGACCAGCTTGACGAGTTCGTTATCCGCCGCAGCCGAGACATCGTCGCTACCCTCGCCCTCAATTTCCCCTTCATCCATACCCGCCAACAGGTCGCCGACATCGGTGTCGTCAGAAAATCCGGCACTGCCAAAAAACTGGTCGATTGTCTGTTTGAATTCACGGATGGTCGTCACCCGATAGACAATTTTGCTCTTGGCGAAAATATTATTCACCACACGCGAGCTCTTGACCTGCTCCGGATCCATGCAGAGGATGATGATGCCCTCGGCGGTATCCTCGATGGGGATCCACAGGTTTTGCTCCACGTATTCACGCCGCAGATTCTTCATCAGATCGAGTGGCTTCATCCGGTCCTGCTTGTAAGGCTCGTAGGGCACGCCGAAAAACTTCGCCAGGGCCGCGCCAATGGCCGGCACCTTGACCTGAAACTCGGTGATCAGCGCTTCTTCTACATCAGTGTTCTTGCGTCGCGCCGAACGGCTGGCCAGATCCATTTCCTGCGCGGAAATAACGGCATCCAGAACCAGGTAGTCATACTTGGTTTTGATGGCTTGGGTCGGCTTGTTGCGCTGGGCAAAGGCAATTGCAAGTGTTTCGCACAGGCCCTTGATTCCCTCTTCGGCAACGCTGGCGAAAGGGACTCCAGCCTTGTTGTTGATGATCTGCACGACACCCAGCAGTTCGCTGGTCTGGATATCGACGATGGGGCCGACCAGCATCTGTTTGGTGCGATACCCGGTGCGCTTGTCAACTTCCTGGAGAAAGCGCAGGTTGGGGTTGATGACCTTGAGTTCGGCTTCGTCGTAGACATCGCGGATGTTCACGATCTTCCGCGACAAAGCGACGTTGCCGGCGATACTCTGGTCGGCGATCGGCAGCTTCAAGTCTTTGAAGGAATTCAGACCGGTCTTGACCTTTGAAACGATCGAGGTCTTGTCGTCGCTAAGGGCATACACGGTAAGACGATCAGCGTTGAACAGTGCGCAGACATCCTGCGACAGTTCGAGCATGATCTCGTCAATGTTCGAGGTCGCGTGAATCTTGTTGGTAACCGCCTGCAGGTTCTTGAAGAACGCCAAGCGGTTGCCGAGATCACCTGCGCTGGAGGGATCACCACCACCCTGGCTGACTGATGCGGGGTTCAGTATTGCGGTCATGCTGCCATTTTCTCCGGGGCAATCATCGAGTTAAGGCCGCCAGCCAGCCAGCTTGCATGCAAGCCACGCTGCGACAACAAAAACGCCGCAGCGGAACTGCGCCGGCCGGTTTGGCAATAGACCACATATTCCCTGTCATTCCGCAAGCTCGGCAGCGCATTGCGCAATTCATTCAAAGGGATATTCAGCGCCCCGGGTAGACCGTCCTGCTGGTATTCCACAGGGAAACGCACGTCGAGCCAGAGGCCGCCCAAGGCAACACGCCGCATGGCCTCCTCGGCATCGACATGCTGCAGCAGGGGTTCGCGCAGCAGTTTGACGAAGTCTCCACCATCAAGGCGCAGCAGATCGCCATCGGTCTTCATGGTCACGGTAGCATTGCGACAGGTTTCTGCAATCAACGCCTCTTCACCGAAGGCGTCGCCCGCCTGCAACTCGGCCAGTTCGATGCGTGCTCCCCCGATCTCACGCGTCACAAGCGCCCGCCCGCGTTCGATCACGTAATAGTAATCGCCTGGCTCGCTTTGGCGCACCACGACCTCCCCGGATTTGACGGATTGCCGCCCGAAACTGGCGAGCAGGGCTTCAATATGTGCCGCCGGCAGGTTGGCGAACGTGCCTTGTGTCAGCTTGCGCACATCGTAGATGCCAGCCATGGTACGCCAGTCGGCGGTAACACCCGCTGCACCCGTTGCGGCAACGGCACACGTCGAAGGGAGTGGCACAAGCTGGTCCCACGTGACAAGAATATCGAGAGCGTTTTCATCGAACCACAGCAATTCGACATCGGTGATCACCCTGACGTTGGTCGGATTCATCCCGCCGCGCGCCAAGGGAAAGGCAGCCTCACCGAATCCTCCCACTACCACTTGCCTGCGGCCATCGGCATAGCCCAGCTTCAATTCGCCCTTGAGCAGATAAACAACTTTGTGCGCCCAGGGAAACTCGAGCGGCAGCAGACTGCGCGGATAGGTCTCACGCTTGGCCAGCAGCGCAGCTTGCATCCGGCCCTCTGGCCCCAGACCGGAGACAGGTAATAGAGACGCGAGGGTTTCGGGCGTCACTGACAGGGTGTTCATATTTCGAACACCTGGTTGTTTTGCAACATGCGCGGCTTGAACTCGCCGATGCCTTCTTCGATCTCCTCCATTGTCAACTCGATCTGCCCGGGCTTGAGATGGGTAATAAATATTTCAGGCCGGGACTGAAGGTAACGCAACTCCTCGATCAGCATGCTGGGGCACAGGTGTTGCGAGGTTTCGGCCAGCTTGCGCTCCCGGTTCGAGAACGCTGTCTCGATGATGAGTGTCCTCAGGTTGTCAATTGCATTGACAGCGTGCCACAATTCGCGGCAGGGGCCCGTATCACCGGAGAAAACTAGGCTTGCCTTGCCAGAATTGAGTTGGTAAGCCACTGCCGGTACTGTGTGGTTGGCGGGCAAAGGCGCGATACGCCGTCCTTGCAAGTCCTCGATCTGCCCTACGGCAATGGACTCAAAGCGCAGCCATGGCGCATCAATGGAGGGAATCTCCGAAAAATCCGGCCACACCGCCCAATTAAATATATGCGCACGCAAAATTTCGACGGTGGCGGGTGTGGCGTGCACGGTGAGCGGGCGATTGCGCATGTCGCCGACCGTATCGATCATCAGTGGCAGACAGGCGATATGATCCACGTGGCTATGGGTCAGGAAGACATGGTCAATCTGCGCCAGCTCGGCGATCGACAGGTCGGCCACACCGGTACCGCAATCGATCAGGATGTCATTGTCGACGAGGATTGAGGTGGTGCGCAGGTGACGACCGCCAATCCCGCCGCTGCAACCCAGAATGCGTATTCTCATTTATTTCGTCTCAAAGGTCGTGACGCCATCCCACCCATCTCCCGGCGGCTCCTGACGACAGTGACCAATCCGCTTGGTGTATAGATCATATAGGTAATGCGGCTGGTTGCGGGTCAAATTGAGCAGCAACATGTCGGCGCGATCCCAATCCTGAGCTCGATACGCCTGCAGGGCCTGTGTCCAAAGCTTGAGCTGCTCGAGGGTTTGCTTGTCGACCTGACCCTCCAGGCCCAGCGGCTCGTAGATACCAACCGGCTCGGCCTTGCCCTTGACACGCACGCGATCCAACTCACGCAGGACAAAACGCTTGCCTAATTTTTCACGCGTCCCCTCACCGACAATGATGCCTACCCCATATTGCTTGGTAATGCCTTCGAGACGCGAACCCAGATTCACAGCATCGCCCATCACGGTATAGGCCTTGCGCACGGGAGAGCCCATGTCGCCAACCGTCATCACACCGGTATTGACGCCGACACCGATCTTGAGTTCAGGCCAGCCTTTTGCCACCAGACGCTGATTGAGATCCTTCAGCGTTGCCTGCATTTCCAGTGCCGTCATCACGGCATTTTGCGCATGTTCCGGATCAGCCACCGGCGCACCCCAAAAGGCCATGATTGCGTCGCCGATGTATTTGTCGAGTGTGCCACGCTGCCGACGTACTACCTCTGTCATGGCACCCAGATATTCGTTCATCAGGGTAGCCAACTGGTCAGGCTGCAATCCTTCTGAAATCGTGGTGAAACCGCGTATATCCGAGAACAGGACTGTCAGCTCTGACTTGCGCCCCGCCATGCTGTAGCCCTCGGGATTTTTCGCCATTTCATCGACCAGTTCAGGCGGTACATATTGACCAAACAATTCAGTGAACTGCCGCTTGGTTTTCGATTCGACGAAATAGCCCCACGACATGTTGATCGCATACAGCAGGGCCGCCAGTACCAAGCCATTGGCGAACGGCATCACCATGTTGCCGACATGCCAGAGGGAAACGTTGACGACCGACAGCCCGAGAACTACCAGCAACCCCATCAGCGTCGCCTTGAGCGGCGACAGTAAAGGCAACAGGAACACCATGACCATACCGGCCACCAGTACCTGAAAAATATCTCCTGCCAGCAGGTAATCAGGTTTGTGTTTGATATTGCCGTCAAGGATGCCGGCAATCAGGTTGGCATGCACCTCGACGCCCGGATAGGCCGTCCCCAC
>CAIYZZ010000348.1 GCA_903930805.1 uncultured Rhodocyclaceae bacterium
CGGCTCGTTAGGGTTGATGAAAATGAACTGAAATTCGCCAGGCCGCAACTCGACGAAATCAAGGGTGACACCCGCCAGAAATTCTTGACTGGGGGGGGCGATCAGCAGGGTGACACCGGCGGTCTCGCTCACCGCATCATTTTCGCGCGCATCATCGAAGCCCATGCCATAAACGAATTCTCCATCTTCGACCTTCGCGGCAATGCGTAGGGAAGGGGAATCCGTTGGTTTCGCCTGTTGTGCTGACGCGGCACGCAAAATCTGTTCGGCGGCGGCGGGAGTCAGGTTTAGCATGGGATGGTCTCCTGGGAGGATTGATGCGCCCGGCAGTTGCGGGCAAATTGAACGAAGTGTTCCGGCCAGTCACAAGCGGCGGTAGCGCGCAGGTGCGTGTATGAGGCCAACAAATTTTTGATGACGATGCCGTCGCGCTGGCCATCGACGCCGTGGCCGCGCTTGACGGTGTAGGCGTAGCGGGTATTTTCCGGCAAGCCGCGAATTTCAGAATAGTGAAACTCGTGGGCAGGTATATCGGCCGAAAAGTCGGCGCTGGCACGACGGCGCATGCCGTCAAGATTATCCTTCTGGTGCCATGGATGTGTCGGCGTGGGCTCCAGAATCACATAACCCCGACCGACCGGCTTCTCGTGCATCACGATTTCACCATCGATGACACCGACCATGGGCCGGGTCTTGCCGCCCCAGGCGATGTTTCTGGCTAGATACATCAGGCCGCCGCATTCAGCGTAGGTTGGCAGACCGTGCTCAATGGCTGCTCGAATCTCGCTACGCAGGCTGGTGTTGGCCGAGAGTTCATCGAGAAAGGACTCGGGAAAGCCGCCGCCGATGAAGAGTGCATCGCAGGCCGGCAGACGGGAATCCTTGAGCGTATCGAACGGCAGCAGTTCTGCACCGGCAGCGGCCAGTGCTTCGAGGTCGTCGGTGTAGTAAAAGCCAAAGGCGGCATCCTGGGCGATCGCAACTCGCAGTTTTTCAAACCGTGACTTCGCGACCGGCGATGGCACTGGCAGCAATTGATTGGTTGCGGTAATGGCGAGCAAGCGGTCGAGATCGACCTGGTGTTCGACGCGCGCGGCGATGTCAGCGATCAAGCGCCCGGCCTCGGCTGCTTCGTTGGCAGGCATCAGCCCCAGATGGCGTTCAACCAACGCGAGTTGGGCATCCTCATGCACGGCGCCGAGTACCGGCACCGTGGTGTAGTGCTCGATGACGGCCCGCAACTTCTCCTCGTGACGGCGGCCGCCGAGGCGGTTGAGGATGACGCCTGCAATCTGAATGTCGCGCTCGAAAGCCTGATAGCCGAGGATCAGCGGGGCGATGCCGCGCGTCATGCCACGGGAATCGAGTACCAGGATGACGGGTAGATCGAGCAAGCGGGCCAGCGCGGCATTGCTGTTCGCGCCATCGAGCGCAAGTCCGTCGTAGAGCCCCTTGTTGCCTTCGACCAGGCAGACGTCGGCGGCGTGGCCTTGAGCGAATTGCACACGGATTTCCTCATGGGACGAGAGGAAAAAATCCAGGTTGCGGCAACTGTGTCCGGCCGCCCGGCCGAGCCAGAGCGGATCGATGTAGTCCGGCCCTTTTTTGAAAGGCTGCACAGACAAACCACGCTGGCGCAACGCCGCCGCCAGACCGATGCTGAGGGTGGTTTTGCCGGAGGATTTATGGGCGGCGGAGACGAGAAAGCGATGCATGGAATACGCTGCGAACGCTTTGGCGCTCCGCCGTCGGTGAGTCAGTCGGCCATGTGCCCGGCAGACTGTAACTTGGCGATGTCATCCTGCGGCAGGAAGCGCAGCACGCGCACGCAGACTACCGTCAGGGTGAAGCCAATGCCAAGACCGCCGACGCTGAGCAGGATTTCCGGCAGACTTGGCACATAATGCTCGATGGCACCATCGTAGAAGGTGCTCGTCACTTCCATGCCAGGGAACATCTCCAGTGGGAACGCCTGACCGCCAATGATGAAGACATACAGCTGGCAGAGTCCGCCGATGATGGTCAGCCCGGCGGCGGCGCTAACTGCACCAGGCTTGGGCCAGATCGCCGGATGGTAGAGCAGGGCCAGCGGCAGGAGTGTGCCAAGCAGGACGTAGCCGCCCCAGAACAGCAGCGGGAAAATGCCGCCGTCAATGAGGATGAAACGCTCGAAGCTGACCTGTTTGGCGTAGTAGAGATTGGTCAGATGGTAGACGATGACGAAGTAGAGTACGGCGGCGATGAAGGTGCCGAGCAGGTTTTTCAGGCGCTGGCGTACCGCCGGATGAAAGTCCATATTGTTCCAGCAGTACATCGTGCGCTGCACGATCAGGAAAACGGCCAATCCCCAGGCGAAGGACATGATGATGAACATGGGCGCAAGAATCGCCGACTGGTAGGCCTGTCGGGCGATGACAAAGCCGAAGATCGAACCGGTACCGGTGGTCATGACAAGACGCCAGATGAAGGCGGAGAAACCGGCAGCCTTGTAGTAGGCGTTCATGCTCCGGTCCATCAGGGTCCAGAGGTACAGGCCGACCAGACCGAAGAACACCGGATAGAGGATCATGTTCCAGCCGAACACCGATGTCAGGTTGACG
>CAIYZZ010000349.1 GCA_903930805.1 uncultured Rhodocyclaceae bacterium
GCCGGGCCGCCAACGCGCGGGGCCAGAATGAGCATATTTTCACCAGCCGGAGCGATCTGGGTCGTATAAGTAATTGTGACATTTCCGCGTGCTTGATCGATGGCGACGCTTGCTACGTTGTTTGTCGCCGGTGGCGCGTCCCACCCCGAGTCGAAGGCACTGCCCGCCATGGCATTCTCTTGCACTGCAAGTTTCGCCTTGGAAGCCAAAATCAGCCCTTCGCTGACCCTGGCGCGGATGATGTAGTCCGAATAAGCCGGTATTGCTATGGACGCAAGTATCCCAATGATTGCCACTACGATCATCAATTCGATAAGCGTAAAGCCATGTTGATTCGATTTCATACCGAACGCCTATTTCCAGTGGTGCGGCAATACGGAAAAAGAGCAAATTTCGCTACTGCAACATTTTGGCACAAGGGTGACCATGATGTATCCGATAGTTTTCACGGCCACCATCTCCCCCAGTATCCACGCGGCTTTCCAGGCGGGTGCTGCCTGATAGATAGCCTCCAAGCCTATCGCCATCGCGATCACGGAACCAGCTTAGCCGCCCTGCTCCACCTCCGAGAAATTGGGCACGCGTTTCTGGATGTTGGCCATGACCGCCTCCTTTTGGTTGGCGCTGCCTATCACTCTTATCTGCTCTTCGGATTCGGCGCGCAAGATGGTGGCCGCATCGGCAGTCTCCATGACTTTCATAAGCCGCTTGCCTGCGCGAACGGCATGGGGGCTCTTGCCGGCGATCTCGCGGGCGAAAGCCATCGCTGCGGAATAGGGTTCTTCGCAGACGCGCGTGGCGAATCCCATCGTCATCGCCTCGGTCCCGGAGAACACCCGGCCCGAGAACGTCAATTCACGGATCACGTCCCCGCGCGCCAATTTCGGCATCAGCAGCATACCGCCCATGTCGGGCACCAGCCCCCACTTGATCTCCATCACCGACATCTTTGTGTCGGGAGCGACGAACCGTATATCCGCGCCCAGCGCCAGCTGAAAGCCACCGCCGAAAGCGACCCCGTGAACCGCCGCAATCACCGGCACCGGGATGTCCTGCCAGACGAGTACCGCATACTGCGAGGCGTTGGCAATCCCATGGCTGCGCGTTCCCAGCCTCAGTTCCGTCGCCGAAGCCTGCCCGCCCTCGGCGTGCTCGGCCATGGTCGCGAAGCGCCCCATGTCCAAGCCCGCGCAGAACCCTCGTCCCTCGCCCGAGATGACAACCGCACGCAGGCCCTGCTGTGTCGCAAGACGGCTTCCCGTTTCGACCAGGGCGTCAAACATCGACTGGTCCAGCGCATTCATCTTGTCGGGTCGGTTCAGCCTCACATCGGCCACGCCCTCGGTCATCGTGATGCGGATTCTTTGTTCCATGCTCTCCCCTGGTCTGATTGGATACGAAGAAACCAACACTAGCTGATTTCTCATGCCGATAATGCTGCGGTATGATACCCACCAATACCACCCGCTATCTTGCAAAAGGACGAACCTAATGTCTACCGCAAAGGAAATAAAAGCACGAATAGAGGAAGCCAATAGGCAACATAATGAAATGTTATCCCATATGGAGGAAGAACTCGATAGGCTCATGAAGGCGGAAGTGGAAGCGGTAATCGTTCAGATGAAAGCGGACATTAAGAAGTACCTGATCACCGCCAAGGATTTGGGTTTTGTAGCCAAGATAAAAAAGCCAAAAAAGAGTGGTGCAAAGGTTCCGCCTAAAGTCACCCATCCGACAGATGGCAGGACTTGGTCAGGCAGAGGAACAAAACCGACCTGGGTCAGAGAGTTAGAACAAAACACAAGTAAATTACCTTAATTAACAAAATATTAAAGCATATTCTTAAGAGTTTTGTTTAATTTTAGAC
>CAIYZZ010000350.1 GCA_903930805.1 uncultured Rhodocyclaceae bacterium
CAATGGCATGACCGCCGATCTCGTTACGGCGGCGCGGTTTTTGACGCGCTTGACCGATGGCGAACCGATCACCTTCCAGACCTTCGCCGACAGCAGCGACGGGCGCCACCTTGCCCGCATCCTGCACGGTACGCTGGCGGACCACGGCAATGCCCTGCAAGCCCTTAATAAGGCCGGTGCAGGGGTGTTCCTCATGGTCAATGCGGGTGACGGCCTTGGGCGCAAGGCCGAGAACGTGGTGCGCGTGCGCGCCCTGTTCGCCGACCTCGACGGCGCACCGCTCGATCCCGTGCTGGTCGCCCAGCCCGACTGCAACGCGCCGGATTGCTCACGCCTGGCCGTGCCTCCGGCTGGCAGTGGACTCGCAACGGTGAAGAGGTGGCATCCATTCAAATGCGAACGGAAGTTGATCGGGTGATTCTCAACTACCGGAGCCGAAGCAATGGCGCCGACTGGCAGCCAATGGAATACCCGGTATATCTGGAATGGACGGGCTGCAACCTTGGCGGACGCCGGGCTTGGTTTCTCTGCCCTGCGCGAGGATGCGGAAGGCGCGTGGCGATTCTTTTCGGCGGTTCAATCTTCGCCTGTCGGCATTGCCACAAGCTGGCCTATGAGTGCCAGCGGGAAGCGAATGATGATCGAGCGATGCGGCGGGCGGACACCATCCGGCGGCGGCTTGGATGGGGTGCCGGGATAGCAAACCCGGAAGGCGGCAAACCCAAGGGGATGCACTGGCGCACCTTCAATCGAATGAAATCCAAATATGATGCTTTCGCCAATGCCTCATGGGCCGGGACAGCCGAGCGGCTTGGACTGATAAATCGCCGGCTATCGAGCATGGGCCTTGATGAACTGCCCGGTTACGAGTGAAATCTGTTTCGCAAAAATGGCCGTGTTGCCAGCGCCGACTTTCCCGGTGTCGCACCGGCCGGCGCCAATCGCGCAATTGATGCGGTTTTTCTCCGCTGATCCGGCATTTGCCGTTACATTCTTTTCTTGACCATCGCCGGGCTCGCCACATATACTCTTTCCAACAACACCCGCCACGCCTCTGCATGCAAGCGCACCCCGGCGGGTTTTTTATTGCCTATGAAATTCACCAAACCCGCCATCCCTCTTGACGACCAGATCGCGCTGCTACGCAGTCGCGGGCTGACAATTGCCGATGAGGAGCGCGCCCGGCACTACCTGCGCTTCGTCGGCTACTACCGGCTGGCGGGTTATGCACTGCCGTATCAGGTAAATTACAACGCCGATGGTTCCCATCGTTTCCTCGACGGCGTGAGCTTCGAGGACATCCTTGACCTTTACGTGTTCGACCGCAAACTGCGGCTGGTGGTGATGGACGCCGTGGAGCGCATCGAAGTGGCGTTCCGTGCCCAGTTCTCGCAGACGATGAGCGAGTTGCACGGACCGCACTGGTTCATGGACACCGCCCATTTCGTCCCCAGCTACCGCCACGACAAGTTCATCGCCCGCATCAAGGATGACATCGGCCACGATACGTCGCGGGTGGCGATGCGCCAGACCTTCATCAAGCACTACTACGACAAATACGGTGATCCGGCGCTACCACCGTCGTGGATGGTCTTCGAGGTGCTTTCCTTCGGAACGGTGTCGCTGGCCTTCAAGAGCCTGACACGCCAGAACCAGAAAGTCGTCGCAAAGGCATTCGGCCTCGACGGCGCGGTGCTCGCCTCTTGGCTGCACGCGCTGTCCTACCTGCGCAACCTGGCGGCGCATCACCAGCGCTTGTGGAACCGCACCTACACGATCAAGCCGATTCAGGCCAAGCAATACGCGGCCGAATTGCCTGACACGACCCGCTTCTATGCCCAGGCCGTAATGGCCGAGGTGCTACTGAAAGTTGTTTCGCCCGATACCCATTGGGGACAGCGGCTGGCCGATCTGCTGGCCGAGCATCCCAGGGTGCGGGCCGATCGCCTTGGATTCCCTGCGGATTGGCGTAATCGCCCGCTCTGGAAGCCGTAGCGGCGCAAGTCGCCGTGTTGCCAGCGCCGACTTTTGAGGCACGCAAGCTTGGGCCGGCGACTGAATCTCCGCCGCGTCTCGCCTGAAAACCCTTGCCAATACAGGGGAGCAGTGAAAATCCCTGTGTAGTTCCTGTGTAATCGAGCATGGAAAATTACACAAAACGCTGGAACTTGGTGGAACACTGTCACGCAGACTACGGCAGCCAAATCTAGGAAATTCAGGGGGTTGCGAAGTTTCCAGAATTCGCTAGAATGCGTTTCCGTTCCCGGCCTGAAGACTGTTAATCCGTAGGTCCCTGGTTCGAGCCCAGGTCGGGGAGCCACTAGATTCAAGCACTTAGCCAACTCTTCGGGGTTGGCTTTTTGCTTTCTGGCGTTTGTGTACGCACTTTGTAAGCAAATCCCATCAATCGCAGATCTTGATAACTCTTGCAGGGAGCCCCTCCGGGGCGGACGGGAGCGTGGCAGCCGAGGCGGGAACGAGCAACGTAGTGCGAGCCGCCGCAGGCCGACCGCAGGGCGGGCGGGGATCAACACCACCCAGCGCGTAGCGCCTGAATAAACCCACGCAGCGCAGCAAGCCGAAATAGCCGTTGCCGGGAAAGGGCGCAAGACATAATGGCTCTTATCCGAACCCGAAGGGCGCGCGAGCGGTAGGCCACAAAGCGAAGCCCTGCGCAGCGACTGGCCTACTTTGGATAAGACGCTGTTATGTTCACTCGCGCAGCGAGTTACCCCGAACTGGCGGTGTGCAATCGAGCAACGCGAGCTGACTGAGAATCCCTAACGTAGCCGACGCAGCCGTGAGCGTAGCTGGCGGCGCAGGCGGCGGGCAGTACGTGACCAAGTTAGCCAAGGCCAAAAGTCGGCGCTGGCGGGACTGCGCTAATGAGACCGAGAAAGCCAGTGCGCGGGGTTATCGCGCTCTGGCGGGGTGCAGGATGTGATACGGTAGCGATGGCGCGGGGTTTGCGGGGTTGTCTGCAAGCACCGTGACTGAGCGGATAGGTGGGTGCGTCGGTCCGTATCGAGTCAGGCTTACATCACCGCACCGTATCGCCAGCGCCTACTTTCGCGGCGGGATGCGTCGTCTAGTCTGGCTATGCCGATTCGGATCACGGATGAGGTGGGGGGGGGACCACCGGGGGTAGGGAACCTGGGATGTCTATAGCTGTTGCTCTTACTTCACAGGCAATTTTCTGTAATATGGCATTGGAATAATATAGATTCGGTTGTGGATTTCCGCTTTGTGCCTTTGCCGCCATAAGGATTTCGCATATTGATTGACTGCTGTGCAAACCCTACTGCGGTCATTCAGGCTAAGTCTGGATCATGGCTATCCTTTTGGCTGGTCATCATCGAATCGACCCAGGCGAACCGGGATTTTCATGGGAACTCATGAAGAAGCCGGCACCCATGACATTAGCGTAGTTAGCATCGAAATAGAAGTCGTCGAGCGGGCTTTCAAGAATGGTTCGACGCGGGTTGTGAGGTCCGGGCAAACCAATGTCTTCCCTCGTCTTGTAATCGTGCGCCCTGGCAAAACTCCTTTACCTGGCCCTCAAAAACATCAGCCGGAAATGGACCATGCCAATCCGGGACCAAAAAACAGCGCTCACTCGCTTTACTATCCATTTTGAAGACCGAATGACAGCGCGCTAACCTAAATCCCGTTTACACATAATTCGGGACACCATCTACTTAGGCACCTCCGCTTCTTGCCTGGGTTCTGCCGGCAAAATCACCGCACCACCTTTCTCCGAGCCAATGGACTGTTCGATCGGTGGCAGGGCATGTGCGATGCCCTTGTGGCAGTCGATGCAGGTCTTGCCCTCCTGCCATGCCCGCTGGTGTGCAGGCGAGGCGCGACGACTCTGTTCCGAGTAGTCCATGTAGTCGTAATTGTGACAGTTGCGGCACTCCTGCGAATCGTTCTGCTTCATCCGGTTCCATTCGTTCTGCGCCAGAACCACGCGTTTGGCGTTGAACTTCTCCGGCGTGTCGATGCTGCCGAGCAGTTTGTGCAGGACTTCGTTCGACGCCTGTATCTTGCGCACTATCTTCGGCCCCCACTCCTTCGGCACATGGCAGTCTGGGCAGGTAGCCCGTACGCCGGTGCGATTGGCGTAGTGGATGGTATTGCGATACTCCTGATAGACGTTCTGTTCCATCTCGTGGCATGAAATACAGAAAGCCTCGCGGTTGGTCCATTCCAGCACGGTGTTGAAACCACCCCAGAAGACGATGCCGAGCACGAAGGCAACGCCCAGCGTGCTAAAGATGAGGGCGCGAAAGCGCTTGATGAGTTGGGCGATCATGGCGGTCCCCGCTTACATGCCGAGGCCGGGCTTGAAAGTGTTTTCCACCAGCGGCTTGGCGTCGGACTGCGGCACATGGCACTGCGTGCAGAAATAGCGCAACGGCGAAATGTTGGAAAGTTCTTGGCCTTCACGGGTCTTGAAATGGGTCACCGAGACCTTGGTGGCCCCGGTTTCCTTGGTCTTGCTCCAGGCATGGCAGTCCATGCACTTGTTAAAGTTCTTGGTCACCTGATAGTCGCGGATGGTGTGCGGGATCAGCGGCGGCTGCTGCACGAAATCGCGTGGTAGAGGCTTGGCATCCTTCATTGGCTTGTACATGTCCGCCTCCGGAGTTTTCTCCACCGGAGTATCGCCGCGCAGCGACATCAGCTTGACGGACATGTCGGCGGCTTGAACAAGGGGGGCGGCCAAGGTAATAGCAGCCGTGGTGGCAATGGCAAGAACGGCGCGCAGCAGGCGGGTCATGATGTTGTCCTCCGATCAAATCGAGTCGTGAAACGAAATATGTCGCGGTTGCAAACATCGATGCAGCGGCCGCAACTGGTGCAGTCGGCATCGAGAATCAGGGGGGTGGCGTCCGCCGCGCCTTTGAGTGCGGGACGGATCACCTGCGGTTCGGGGCAGACGATGAAGCAATCCATGCAGTCGTCGCAGGCAGTGCGTCGGACAGCGGATACGCGCGCCAATGCGCTACGGCCAAGCAAGTTGTAGGCGGCACCCATCGGACACAGGTGGCCACACCAGCCACGGCTGGCAATCAGCAGGTCGTAAAGAAAAATACCCAGCACCACCAGCCAGGCGCTGCCCATGCCAAAGATCAGGCCCCGGTGCAGCATCGATACCGGATTGACGAACTCCCAGACGATGCTGCCGGTGATGGCAGCGGTGACGATCAGGCCGCCGAGGAGCCAGTAACGGGTGTTCGCCGCCGGTGCGCGACCGCCTTTGAGCCCCAGGCGACGACGCAATGCGGCTGCGGCATCGGTCACCATATTTACCGGGCAGACCCAGGAACAATAAACACGTCCGCCAACCAGCAGATAGAAGGCGATGACGATGGCCGCGCCGAGCAATGCGTCGCGATACGGTACATGGCCGGCCGCCAGCGACTGGACGATCAGCAGCGGATCGGTCAACGGCAATACGCCAAGCGTGAACGAGGACGACAGATTTCCCTTGACGATCCAGATCCCGAACCAGGGGCCAACCAGGAAAGCCAAGAGGATGGTCAATTGCGATACCCGGCGTAACAGCAGCCATTTACTGAACAGCGAATAGCCGGCACGTAAAGTCGGCGCTGGCGGGACGGCAATGGGCTCAGCAGTCATGGCTTCCATCCCGAATTCAGGCCCGCCGGTACCTCGTCAGGACGCCGTGTCGGCATCTGGATCTGGTCGCCGATCAGCGAACTGCCATGCTTTTGTTTTTCCTCCCAGCCCTTGCGGTAATGTTCTGGAAGCTTGCCCTTGGCCAGTTTCGCCGGGAATATCTTGATCGCCGCTTCAGGCAACACGCAAGATTTTTCGCACTTGCCGCA
>CAIYZZ010000351.1 GCA_903930805.1 uncultured Rhodocyclaceae bacterium
AGATCGAAGATCACGCCGACACCGGCGAGCGTGTAGCCGAACAGGCTGGCCAGCAACGCCGGTCGCACCAGCGGATGGTATTCGCCTTTGTTGAAAATATAGACCAGCATCGCCACCGAAAAGCCGCCACAGGCGAAGGCCGAGCCGATAACGACATCAACGACGATCCAGATACCCCACGGGTAACCATCGTTCAGCGCAGTGACGCTACCGAGCCCGTAGAACAAACGCACCACGATGATCGCCGCCATGACGGCGACCAGCAGGCCAGCAATTAGCGTCACGCCGTTGAGCAGGGAGCCACCCACGGGTGCCGGCTTGGCATGATGAGCACTCATGACTGATCTCCTTCAGCATCTTCAGGCTTGACGTTGCGCTTGGCCACCCAGGTCAGGGCACCCAGCACGGCAATCGGCATCAGCAGTCCGCCGTACAAGGTGTGTTGAATGGTCTCGGATGTCGCCGCTGAAGAATAAGGCGGCAGCTTGGGCATGCCAACCTTTTCGAAAGGCACACCGGAAAGCTTGAGGACTTGCGTGCCGCCATATTCCTTCTCGCCATAAACATGCTGCAGGTAGTTGCCAACCTGGCCTTCGTAGCGCTGGTCGGGCTCTTCCCGCCACTTTACCGGTGCCGGGTTATTGATCTCGGCTGCGCCCAAACGACCACGCGGATAAGTAGTGATGCTGCCGGGCTTCAAGGCCAGGCGACGCTTGGCTTCGGCCAGCAGGTCAGACGTCTTGCCAAACAGCGTCGCGCCGGTCGGGCAAACTTCGGCGCAGGCCGAATAATGACCGTCCTTGTGACGATGATGGCAGAGTTCGCATTTACCGATACGACCGGTGGGACTGTCGAACTGATACTTCGGGATACCAAAGGGGCAAGCCACCACGCAATAGCGGCAACCGATGCACTTGTCAGCGTTGTATTCGACAATGCCGCTCACGGGATTCTTCGTCATTGCCGACACCGGGCAGGCTGAGACACAGCTTGGGTCAGCACAGTGCATGCACGAGGTTTTCATGAAGGCATAGCCATTGATCTCGGCGTCCTTCGTTTCCATCGTGCCATTGCGGTACATCTTGATCAGATTGAAGGTATAGCCCGAGGTGTCCAGCGGCGTATCCCATAGCTTGTCTTCAGTGGAAAACTCGGGTGGATTGTCATTGGCCGCTTTGCAGGCGGCAACGCAGGCCTTGCAGCCAATGCACAAGGTGGCGTCGTACAGCAGGCCCAGGCCCTCAGTCGGACGCGTGAGGGTTTCCCGGGCGCAGGCGGGTGGTGCAACAACTGCCGCGGTCACTGCGGCGCTGCTTGCGAGAACCCCTTTGAGGAAATCGCGACGAGAGTCCATGATCACCCCCGCGCCTTGGGCTGCGGCTTGGTCTCGGTTTTGGCGCGTTCTGCTTCTTCGGCGGCGTGTGACAAGCCAAGGTTTCGGGTCAGCATCACGGCGGCCCCAGCAGCCGCACCCGCCAGCGCCGCCAGTGCGGCGGCCGAGGCGAAGGAGGCACCCTTGCCTTGCTCCTCCACGATGCGCGCATATTGCGCCGGCGGTGCCACGTTCTTCATGGTGGCAAGCTGATGGATCGGCTTCGCAAAGCCAACCCCTTTTTCGGTGCAGCCAATGCACGGGTGGCCGCAGCCCACCGGCCAGTTGTTCTCGCCAGCATCACCAAAACCCAGCGTCGGGCAATTGGCGTAGGTTTCCGGCCCCTTGCAACCAAGCTTGTAGAGACAATAACCTTGGCGATGTCCGGCATCGCCAAACTCCATTGCAAAGCGGCCCGCATCGAAGTGGGCGCGGCGTTCGCAGTTTTCGTGAATCAGGCGCGAGTAGGCAAACTTGGGTCGGCCCAGCTTGTCAACCTCGGGCA
>CAIYZZ010000352.1 GCA_903930805.1 uncultured Rhodocyclaceae bacterium
CGGGTCTGGCTGCGGTGATCGAGCGCCAGTTGTCCCGCGCCGATGCAACGGTTCCCACCTACGAAGGTGGTATTCCTCTGACCTCGCCGGTCCGTGCGTTGCCTCTCGACCAGTTGCAACGCAGTATCCCCCTGCCCGCTGACAAGGTGCTGCCGGCCATGCCGCTGCAAAACAGCCCGGTACGTCCGGGCATGGAAACCGGCAGTAACGCTAACGCTCCAGCACAAACCTTCACCGCCAATGTTTGGCCACATGCCGTGGCTGCCGCCAGTGAGACAGGAATTCCCCCGCAATTTCTGGTTGCCCATGCCGCCCTCGAAAGTGGCTGGGGACGGAGCGAGCCGCGCTTTGCCGATGGTCGCCCGAGCTACAACCTGTTCGGCATCAAGGCGGGCAGCAACTGGAACGGCGCCGTCGTGGAAGCCAGCACCACCGAATACGTGAATGGTGCTGCCGAACAACGGGTTGAGCGCTTTCGCGCCTATGGCTCGTATGCCGAAGCTTTCCAGGATTATGCGCATTTGCTGGCACAATCACCGCGCTATGCGGCGGTCGCCGGCAGCCGCGATGCGGCCAGTTTCGCCAATGGCTTGCAGCGTGCCGGCTATGCTACTGACCCGGCCTATGCCACAAAGCTCCAGAGCATCATCAACGGCCCGACCTTGCGTCAAGCCCTGATCGGTTAATAGATTTTTGGCTTTGGCATAAGCCTTGCTTTTACCCCATTGAGTATTCAATCCCCGGCAGGCTCTGCCGTTAAGTAAAGCATTCGATTGGGGTTAGTCATGGCAAGCGGGTTTTTCAACGTTGGTGTTTCAGGGCTCAATGCCGCCCAGATGGGTCTTGCGACTACTGGGCACAATATCGCCAACGCCTCGACGGAGGGATTCAACCGCCAGTACATCGTGCAACGGAACAGTTCGCCGGTATTTACCGGTGCCGGTTTTCTCGGCACGGGAACCAACGTGCAAACAGTCCGGCGGGTCTACAGCGAATTCCTGGCTACTCAAGTCAGGACTGCACAGACCAATGTCGCCGAGCTAACGACCTACGGCAACGAGATTGCGCAGATCGACAATCTGCTGGCCGACCCGACCGCTGGGGTTTCGCCGACCTTGCAGGAGTTTTTTGCAACTATTTCAGACCTTAGCGCCACACCCAGCTCGATTCCTGCCCGGCAGGCCATGCTCTCATCCGCCCAGGCGCTGGCATCCCGCTTTCAGTCAGTGGATCAGCAACTCACTGCGCTACGGGATGGCGTCAATTCGCAGATCACCTCGGAGGTGACGAACATCAATTCGATGGTGACGCAGGTGGCCGAAATCAACCAGCGCATCATCATCGCGGAGTCTGCCGGTCCAGGCCAGCCCGCCAACGATTTGTACGACCAGCGCGACCAGTTGGTTGCCGATCTCAACAAGGAAATCCGCATTACTGTGCAAAAGGAAAGCGACGGGAGTCTCAGCCTGTTTTTCGGCACGGGGCAACCCTTGGTCGTTGGTGCGCAAACCTATCAGCTCAAAGCGCAGCCATCCCCCGAAGATCTGAGCCAGATCGATGTGGCGCTGGTTTCGCCTAGTGGGCAGACGATTACTCTGCAGGAATCGCTCATCAGCGGTGGCACCCTCGGCGGTCTCCTGCAATTTCGCTCAGAAACGCTTGACCTGGCGCAGAACAGCCTGGGACGGGTGGCGATGGCAATTGCTTCAACGGTAAATCAACAACACCACCTTGGCTTGGACTTGCAGGGTGTGCCGGGCGGCAATTTCTTCGCGGATGTGCAGGCATATACGCTGGGCGCGCCAACCAATACCGGTTCCGCAGTGGTGGACGCCACCATGACCGAGAGTGATTACCGGCTGGAGTACGATGGCTCGGCGACCCCCTATCATCTGACGCGCCTGTCCGACAACACGACAACTAGCTACACCCAAATGCCAATCTCGGTGGATGGTATCGTTCTCAGTTCGTCGGGTGGCAGTTTCGTCGGCACTGTGGCGAATCCGGACGTTTTTCTGATAAAGCCATCGGCACCACAGTTAGAGCGCGTGACGGCACTGGCCAGCAACGCCGTCGGTACGACGGCCATGGTGAATACCAGCGGCTCGAACCTACAGACGCTCGGCACCAGTGATTTCCGGCTCCAGATGACCGGCACCAATGCTCTGACGCTAACGCGTATTTCAGATGGCCAAAGCTGGTCTGGGGCGGGAGCGACGGCGCAGGCTGCCGCTGATGAGATTATGAAACAGGCAGCTCCTCTGGGATTTGGTTTGACCATTACGGGGACGATGTCGGCTGGCGACAGTTTCCTGATTCGACCGACGCGCTATGCGGCACGCGATCTTGAGTTGGCCTTCACTGACCCGCGTTCGATTGCTGCCAGTATGGCCATGCGCACAGGGGTTGATCCGAAAAACGGGGGCGTCGGCACGATCAGCAATGGCGAGGTGGTTGCGACCAATGCAGCGCTGGCGACGACATTTACCGTACGCTATGAGTCTTCAAGCAACAGCATCATGGGCTTTCCGGTGGGTAGTCGCGTGGTGGTCGGATCGCAAACCTATGATATTGAGAGTCCGACCACGCGCGTACCCTTCATAGCAGGTGGGACTGAAACATATAAAGTGGCGGACAAGGCATTCAGCATCGCCGCTACACCGGCCGCGGACGGCCCGGTGGCGGTTACGTTCATTACGGCGGCACCACCAGCACCCAGTTTGCCGTTCAAACCAATTACGCTGACCTATCGGCAACCTACATCGGCTGGATTGCCGGCACGCCTGGAGGGTTTCCCCGCCGGCAGTCGCGTCACAGTGACCCTGGCTGACGGTACGACGGTCAGGGAATACCTGATGAGCAAGGATCCGAATGATCTGACCCTGACGCCTGATTACGTCAATTTCAATGCCAACAGCACGATTGAATTTAATGGCATGCGTTTCAAGGTGGGTGGTGCGCCTGTCGAAGGTGATCGTTTTACTGTCGGCCCCAATCCTTCCGGTGTAGGCGATGCGCGCAACCTCTTGGCGATTGGACAGTTGCAGCAGGCCAATACCATGGGTGAGGGTACAGCCACCTTTCAGGCCTCCTATGCCCAGTTGGTCAGCCAGGTTGGCAACAAGGCACGCGAGATCGACGTTACGCAGGTGGCACAGCAGAATCTGGTGACGCAGGGGACGAATGCGATGCAGAGTGCTTCCGGTGTCAATCTCGACGAGGAAGCGGCAAACCTGCTGCGTTATCAGCAGGCTTATCAGGCAGCGGCGAAAATGATGAATCTCGCCAGCACCCTGTTTGACAGTATTCTGGCGATCGCTCGTTAAACGCGACGCCACGGGAGCACATCATGCGCATCAGTACCGGAATGATCTACGACAGCGGCCTGGCCAGCATCCAGAACCGCACCAGCACGCTGTTGAATGTCCAGCAGCAACTGGCATCTGGGCGTCGCATTCTTAAACCTTCCGATGATCCGGTTGCGGCTGCGCGGGCCCTGGAAGTGTCCCAGTCGATCGCGGCGAACAAGGCACAAGCGACGACGCGTGATTCTGCGAAAAGTTCGGTCGGGTTGGCAGACGCACAATTGCAATCGGCTAGCGACCTGCTTGCGCGCGTGCACGAGTTAACGGTGCAGGCTGGCGACGCTTCGCTTTCTGCCGAAGATCGCCGGAGCGTTGCCATGGAACTTCGTCAGCGTTTCGACGAATTGCTGGCGATCGCCAATTCGAAAGACGGCGTCGGTAACAGCCTGTTCGGTGGTTTTCAGGTGAGCAACAAGCCGTTTGCCGGCAGCGTCGAGGACGGGGTGACCTATACCGGCGATGATGGCCAACGTGCTTTGCAGGTATCAAATTCGCGCTTGCTGGGCATCAGCCAGTCGGGCAACGACATCTTCATGAAGGTGAAAAACGGCAACGGCGTTTTTGTGACGGGTACCTTGGACGACAAGATCATCAGCAGCAGCGGTGCGGTGATCAACAAGGGAACTGTCACAGACCCGGTTGCGTGGTCAGCTAGTAGTGGCAATCTTGAATTGCAATTCCTGACGGCTACGACTTATCAGCTCGTCGATGTTAGTAACAATAGCGTGATTACTTCCGGGACCTATACGCCCGGAGCTGCACCTGCCGGTCCGCCAGTCGGTCAGCCTTCCGGTCAGGTGATTACCGTGTCGAGTATCGGGGCTAGTGTCACTGTTTCGGGTACGCCGGCAGCAGGTGATGCTTTCGTGATTAAGGCCGACACCACTTACACCAGCAACGGTTTTTTCGTGACGGAACCGAAGACGGCAACGCTGTACAACACCGGTAGCGGCATCATCGATACAGGCAGCGTTACTGACGTAGCAAAATGGAACAGCAGCAAGAATTCGCGGAATCTGGAAATACGCTTCCAGACAGATCCCACTGATGTCAGCATTCCCAAGACAACTTATTATGATCTGGTCGATCGCGAGACTGGCTTTTCCCTTTATACCGGAACAGCCTCGACCTCTGGCACTGTCATTGCCGGCAATCATGTGTTCAAGTCGGGTGATGCGATTCCATTTTCCGGATTGCA
>CAIYZZ010000353.1 GCA_903930805.1 uncultured Rhodocyclaceae bacterium
CGCCACTGCGGGCAGCGCCGCCAGTAGCGCTACGGCAAGGCGCGACAACATCAGTAGGCGGGCTTTTCTTTGGCGTCGCTGAAGCGTTTGATGCCGATCATGATTTCCTTCTTGGCCTCCTCGGCATCCACCCATCCATCGACCTTG
This sequence comes from uncultured Rhodocyclaceae bacterium, assembly GCA_903930805.1. Lineage (GTDB taxonomy): Bacteria > Pseudomonadota > Gammaproteobacteria > Burkholderiales > Rhodocyclaceae > Sulfuricystis. The sequence goes on from CAIYZZ010000353.1 coordinate 148, forward strand.
ACGAACTTGCCCGGCTCGAGATCCTTGTAGTGAGCGAAGAAGTGGGATATCGCGTCGAGCGTCACCTGAGGAAAGTCGCGCGGCGACTCGATTTCGCGATACATCGGCGTCAGCTTATCGACTGGCACGGCCAGCAGCTTGGCATCCTCGCCCGCCTCGTCGGTCATCTTGAGCATGCCCACGGGACGGCAACGTACCACAACGCCGGGCGGCAAGGAAAACTGCGACACCACCAGCACATCGACCGGATCGCCATCGCCGGCAATGGTGTGCGGAATGTAGCCGTAATTGCAGGGATAGTGCATGGCGGTCGACATGAAACGATCGACGAAGATCGCACCGGAATCCTTGTCTACCTCATATTTGATCGGGTCGGAACGCATCGATATTTCGATGATCACGTTGAAGTCGTTCGGCAGATCCTTGCCGGAGGGGACGTTATTCAAGGCCACAAGAGACTCCTGCGTAAAAAGGCCGAATTATAGCGACATCAATGAATTCAAGTCGCTTCGAAGCCGGCATCCTCGATCGTTGCGCACAAGGTGGCACGACTCACCTGCCCGGCATCGAACTCGACCGTCGCTTGCCCCGGCTCCAGTACCACCTCGGCCTTCGCCACGCCAGGCAGTTCGCTCAGCACCTTGGTCACGCTCGCCACGCAGCCGCCGCAGGACATGCCGTCCACCTTGATCGTCGTTGTTTCCATTATTAATTTCTCCCGGGTTTCCAGCTACGCAACAGTAAAGAATTACTCACCACCGACACCGAACTCATGGCCATCGCCGCGCCGGCCACCACCGGATTGAGGAAGCCCAGCGCCGCAGCCGGAATGCCGAGCACATTGTAGATGAAGGCCCAGAACAGATTCTGGCGGATCTTGGCGAGCGTGGCGCGCGACAACGAGATCGCATCTGCCACACCGTTCAGGTCATCGCACATCAGCGTCACGTCGGCAGCTTCCATCGCTACATCGGCACCCGCGCCCATCGCGAAGGAAACGTCGGCCGCCGCCAGTGCTGGCGCATCGTTGATGCCGTCGCCGGCCATGCCGACAACTTTTCCGGATGCCCTAAGTGCGGCGACACGCGCTGCCTTGTCACCTGGCAGCACCCCAGCCTCGAAGCGGGTCACGCCGGCTTGCGCAGCGATGACCTGCGCCGTCGCATGATTGTCGCCGGTGAGCATCACCACTTCGACGCCAAGCTTCTGCAGACGCGCAACGGCAACGCGCGAACTGTCGCGCAGCGGGTCGGCTACGGCGATAACACCGGCCACGCCATCGCCCACTGCCACGACGACAAGGCTGCCTTGCAAACCATGCTCGGGCATGACCAGCCCCTGTTCCATCAGCCAGGCCGGTGCGCCGACACGCACCGCTTGACCGCCCACGGTGCCGCTCATTCCTTTTCCGGGAATGGCCGACACGTCTTGCGGTGTTTCAAGCACGAGTCCTTGCGCTTTCGCAGCGGCCACCAGCGCACTGGCCAGCGGATGCGTCGAACCCTGTTCCAGGCTGGCAGCCAGTTGCAAGACCTCATTTACCGACAATGCCGCCGTCTCGCCAGCACCGACTTTTATGTCGGTGACCACGGGCTTGCCCTGCGTCAGCGTACCCGTCTTGTCGACCACCAGAACACCGATTTTTTCCGCCAGCTCAAGCGCCTGCGCGTTGCGGATGAGGATGCCGGCTTTCGCGCCCAGCCCGGTACCCACCATGATCGCCGTCGGCGTCGCCAAGCCGAGCGCGCAGGGGCAGGCAATCACCAGCACCGCAACGGCATTCACCAGCGCCAGCGTGAAATCACCCGCGACCATCCACCAGGCGA
>CAIYZZ010000354.1 GCA_903930805.1 uncultured Rhodocyclaceae bacterium
CGGTACGGTCGCTGCCGATGATCTTTCCGCATTGCGGCTGTATGCCTGGAATGCCGAAGTCTCCGGCGCCCTGCTCACCCCGCTGCATATCTGCGAAGTCGTCATGCGCAACGCGGTCAGCGATGCGCTTGAGGCGGTCTATGGTCATCGGTGGCCGTGGTCGCCCGCATTTGAGCGCAGCCTGCCGAATACGAAAATTCGCTACAACCCCAAGAAAGATTTGTTCGCCGCACGGAATTCCGCGCCAACGCCATCGCCGTCATGAATTCCTCGATGCTTGGCTTCCATTGCCCCTTGTCGCGCCAGGATTGCAGGCACTCGAATAGCCGCCAGGCGTAGATCGAGCGCAGCGCCGCCTGCTTGAGCTTGTAGGTGGTGAAGTGGGTTCGTAGCGCCAGCACATGGGGCGCGACTTCAGCGGTGAAGTTGATGTCGACCCGGCCCTCGCCTTCGCAATACTCGATCACGCTGACCCAATTCCCCTCGCGGTAGATCGTGCCGCGCTTGCCCTAGCTGGCCGTTTTCCAGTTGCGCTTGAGCAGCGCGCGCGCCGAGTGCTTGCATCCCAAATGGATGCCCGACTATGTTCGATCAAATGAGTACGCTATTGCACTCGGGAAACTCGGAGCTCAAGGCATGAGGTCTTTCAGCAGGCTGTCCACATCTTTTTGCGACAAACGCTGATCTTCCGTCGGTCCGCCACTTTCGACGACGATGATCGCGCCGACCAGCGCCTTCATGGCCTTGCGCAGAGATTGCCCGGCGAGATCCTGAAATTCCTGCGCGACAATGATGTTGGTGAGATGCTTGCTGACGCTGGTGAGCGCCTCATCGAGTTGCTTGCGGCTCCAGTCCTTGCCGAGCAAAGCGTGCGCGTCGCTCACCAGTTGCTTGGCGGACTCTGCTTCAAGCAGCGACTTGTTGGCGGCTTCGGCGGTGATGCGCTCGACGTTGCCGAGAATCACCGAAACATCTTTCGGGTTGCCCACTGAACGCTTGCCAAGGTCTTTTGCGGCCTGGTTGAGTTCCTTCGCCAGCGATTTCAATTCGCTGAGAACCTGGCCGGTGGCCTTTGTTGGCGCTTTCCTTGCCGGCTTTTTCGCTACCGACTTCGTGGCTGCTATCTTTGTCTTTACAGGCTTGGCGGGAGCCTTGCCGGATGTTTTGACCGCCTTTGATTTCGCGTTTGTAGCCATCATGACTTCCTCATGTAAGAAACTGGTGTAAACCGAATCTCAGCCGAACAATCCGCGCCACCAGCGCTTACGCCCTTCCGGTAGCGGCACTGCAGATTTTAGATCCTCCGGCGGTACGCGGCAGAGAATCCAGCCGGGTAGTGGTGGGTTGTCCGAAAAACCGCAGGATACGCCCAGATTGTTCGGGTCGAAAATCTTGATGAAACCGGGTTTGTCCAGTTGGTCGGCATACACGATCCCGCAGTAATCGTGGTGATGCTCCTTGTGCAGCAAGACATCGATCTGAACCATGAAGGCGCTGACCTGTTCCGCCGTTGCGGGCGTGGTTGGCGCCGGTTCGCCAACGGCATACAGATACCAGCCGGCGGCAGGGTCGATGCACAACCAGAAGGCATCGAGCTGCTCCCACGACATCACTGACCAGAGGCGGCCGGTAAAGAAAGTATGGAAATCGATCATCGGAGTTGGGAAATATCACGTACCGCGCCGGTATCGGCACTGGTGGTCAGCGCCGCATAGGCACGCAAGGCTGCGGAAACCGTGCGTTGCCGCTTGACTGGCTTCCATGCCGCCGCACCCTTCGCTTCCATCGCCGCACGCCGTCCCGCCAGCACCGACTTTTCGATGACGAGGTTGATGCTGCGCTTGGGAATGTCGATCTCGATGGTATCGCCTTCCTCGACCAGGCCAATAGCACCGCCGGCCGCCGCTTCGGGCGAAGCGTGGCCAATGCTTAATCCCGAGGTGCCACCTGAGAAACGGCCGTCGGTGAGCAACGCACACACCTTGCCCATGCCCTTGGATTTCAGATAGCTCGTCGGGTAAAGCATCTCCTGCATGCCGGGGCCGCCCTTGGGGCCTTCGTAGAGGACGATGACAATATCGCCGGGCCGGATCTGGTCGGCGAGAATTTTTTCTACGGCTTCTTCCTGCGATTCGCAAACGCGGGCGCGACCAGTGAATTTCAGGATTGAGTCATCGACGCCGGCGGTCTTGACGATACAGCCCTTCTCGGCGATGTTGCCGAACAGGATAGCGAGGCCACCGTCCTGCGAATAAGCATGTTCTTTGTCACGGATGCAGCCGTTGGCGCGGTCGAGGTCGAGTTGCGGGTAGCGGCGATCCTGCGAGAAAGCCACCTGCGTCGGCACGCCGCCCGGCGCGGCGCGGTAGAAGTCATGCACGGGCTTGCTGGTGTTGCGCTTCACATCGCAACAATCCAGCGCCTCGCCCAGCGTCGGATATAGCACGGTGGGGCAGTCGCGGTGGATCAGGCCGGCGCGGTCAAGTTCGCCAAGAATCGCCATGATGCCGCCGGCGCGATGCACGTCTTCCATGTGATATTTCTGCGTCGCCGGCGCAACTTTGGCTAAACACGGCACACGGCGAGACATTCGATCAATGTCGGCAACGGTGAATTTCACCCCGGCTTCTTGCGCGGCGGCCAGGAGATGCAGCACGGTATTGGTCGAACCACCCATGGAAATGTCGAGCGCAATAGCATTTTCAAAAGCCGCAAAACTGGCGATGGCGCGGGGCAGCACCGTCGCATCGTCCTCAACGTAATAGCGCTGGCACAGCTCGACAATCAGGTGCCCGGCCTTGACGAACAACTTTCTGCGGTCGGCGTGCGTTGCCAGTAGCGAGCCGTTTCCCGGTAGCGAAAGACCCAGCGCCTCGGTGAGACAGTTCATCGAGTTGGCGGTGAACATGCCGGAACAGGAGCCGCAGGTCGGGCAGGCCGAGCGCTCCATCGAATTCACATCGGCATCCGAATTCTTGCTGTCGCCGGCCTCAATCATGGCGTCGATCAGGTCGACCTTGCGGAACTCGCCATGCCATTTGACCTTGCCGGCTTCCATCGGCCCACCGGAGACGAACACGGCCGGAATATTGAGCCGCAGCGCCGCCATCAACATGCCTGGCGTGATCTTGTCGCAGTTGGAAATGCACACCATGGCGTCGGCGCAATGGGCGTTGACCATGTACTCGACCGAGTCGGCGATCAATTCGCGCGAGGGCAGCGAATAGAGCATGCCGCCGTGGCCCATGGCGATGCCGTCATCGACGGCGATGGTATTGAACTCCTTGGCCACGCCACCCGCCGCTTCGATCTCGCGTGCCACCAGTTGGCCCATGTCCTTGAGATGCACATGGCCCGGCACGAACTGGGTGAAGGAGTTGACCACGGCGATGATGGGTTTGCCGAAGTCGCTATCCTGCATGCCGGTTGCACGCCAGAGCGAACGGGCACCGGCCATGTTACGGCCGTGGGTGGAAGTGCGGGAACGGTAGGCGGGCATGGAAATCTCCGTCAGTACAATCGAAAGCGCGATTCTAGCGCCGTCCCGCCAGCGCCGACTTTCCACGGTTAGAATCTGCGCACTGCGGCCTGCAACCCAAAGGGAGACTGAACATGCTATTCGACAAATTCACTAATGACGCTGTCACTTTCGCCAACCACATCGTCATGGCGCCGATGACGCGTTGCCGCGCCGATCACAGCGATGCTGTACCCAATGACCTGATCGTCGATTACTACCGGCAGCGCGCCGGTGCCGGCATGATCATTTCCGAAGGCGTGCCGGTTTCCGATCGTGCGCGCGGCTACATCGGCACGGCGGCACTGTGGAACGATGCCCAGGCGGCTGGCTGGAAGAAGGTGAATGATGCGGTGCATGCTGCCGGCGGCATCATCTTTGCCCAGCTTTGGCATTGCGGCCGCGTTGCCCATTCCGCGCTGCATGCCGATGGCAGCTTGCCGGCCGGTGTCTCAAACATCGCCGCCAAGCTTACCAAGACTTTCATCATCGATGCCGACGGCAAGCCCACGATGGCTGATTGCGAGGCACCGATCGCGCTGAGTACAGCCGAAGTGCAAGGCGTGGTGAAGGATTTCGGCGCAGCCGCCGCACTGGCAAAGCGCGCCGGTTTCGACGGCATCGAGATCCACGGTGCCAACGGCTATCTGCTCGATCAGTTTCGGTGCCCGGTGCTGAACGACCGCACCGACCAGTACGGTGGTTCACTGGAAAATCGCTACCGGTTTCTGCTCGAAGTGGTTGATGCCTGCGCCAGCGTTTATGAACCCGGGCGCATCGCCGTGCGCCAGTCGCCCTATGGCACCTTCAACGACATGATTCCCGACCCCGAGCCGCTCGTCACCTACCCGTATCTGGCGCGCGAACTAGCGCGGCGCGAAATCGGTTTCCTGCATATCTTCGACCAGAGCTTCAGCTGGATTCACGACGCCACCCATCCCTTGCTGCCGGCACTGCGCGCGGCTTACCAAGGAGCACTCATCGCCTGTGGCAACTTTGATCGTGCTCGCAGCGAAGCCATCCTGGCGCGCGGGCAAGCCGACCTGATCGCCATTGGGCGCCCCTTCATCGCGAATCCGGATCTGGTTGCCCGACTGCAGGCCAATGCATCACTGACGCCCTGGGATGACGCAACTTTTTATGCGGGGGGTGCCAAGGGTTACACCGACTACCCGGCGCTGGCGGGCTGACTGCCGACATACGCCAAACCCTAAAGAAAGGGGATCTTCATGGCCGAAAAGGCGTTTCAGGATTTCTATCCCGATGATCTGGGGCACTGCTACGGGTGTGGCAAGAACAACCCGCACGGCCATCAGCTGAAAAGCTACTGGGATGGCGAGGAGAGCGTCGCCCACTTCATGCCGGCGCCCTATCACACGGCGATTCCCGGTTTTGTCTATGGCGGTCTCATTGCCTCGCTGATTGATTGCCACGGCACCGGCACGGCCTCGGCCGCCGCCTACCGGGCCGCAGGACGCGACATGGGCACGGCGCCGATCCTGCGCTTCGTCACCGGTTCGCTCAAGGTCGATTACCTGGCGCCGACGCCGCAAGGTGTGGAGCTCGAATTGCGCGGGGTGCCGGTCGAAGTGAAGGAACGCAAGGTCAGCGTCGACATTACTGTGTCGGCACAGGGCAAGGTCTGTGCAAAAGGCCAGGTGATCGCGGTGAAGATGCCCGACAGCATGGCGCCGACGTAGGGGCTGCCGCCCCGCCAGCGCCGACTTTTTACAGCCGGTCAAGCGGGCTCGTCACACCGCGCCCGCCCTTGTTAAGCACATGCGTGTAAATCATCGTGGTACTCACATCCGAGTGCCCCAGCAGTTCCTGCACCGTGCGGATGTCCTGGCCGCTTTCGAGCAGATGGGTGGCGAAGGAGTGGCGCAGCGTGTGGGGCGTCGCCGGCTTGGCCAGGCGCGCGGCCGTCACGGCCTTTTTCATCGCCCGCTGCAGCAGCTTTTCGTCGATGTGATGACGGCGCACCGCACCGCCGCGCGGGTCGGTCGAGTGGCTGCCCGAACAGAACACAAACTGCCAGCCCCATTCGCTCGCCGCATTGGGATATTTCTTTTCCAGCGCATCCGGCAACCAGACCGCCGCCTTGCCGGCAGCCGCAGGCACTCCATCAGGCGCATGCCCGTGCCGTAAAGCAGCCGGGCCATCAGGCCATACACACCGTCCATGCGCTCCAGCACCGCGCGCACCTCGGCAGGGGTCAGCACCACCGGCAAGCGCCGCGACGGCTTGGCGCGCGTCACGTTGTCCAGCCAGGGCAACACAATCTCCAGCACTTCCCGGTAGAGAAACAACAGGGCGGAAAGCGCCTGATTCTGCGTCGAGGCAGAAACCCCGCCGCTAACGGCCAGATCGGTCAAAAACGCCTCCACCTCCGGCGCGCCCATATCGCGCGGGTGGCGCTTGTCATGAAAATAAATAAAGCGTTTAATCCATTGAACATATTGCGCTTCGGTACGAATGCTGTAATGCTTCACCCGGATGCGCGCACGGACTTGATCGAGGAGCTTTGGCGCAGCGGCGGTATCAGGTGCCACAGAAGGTGTCATATTCATGGGCTGTCAGAATAAGTTATCTAATTTCAGCAGGATACAATATCGTGACACAGAATAGACAGCAACCAGATCGGAGATATACACCGATTTGTGTGTTCACTTAACGTTAGAGGTTTCAATTTTCAACCATCCATGATCAATCGCAACCGTTAAAGGGTCGCCATGAAAAACTTCTTCTTCCTCCTTGGACTTACCTTCTTCTCACTCTCGGCTACAGCCGGAGATCTGTCCGAACAGGACGCTGGGACATTCGTCGTTCTTAATCAGCAGCGTGCGCCAACGGACATGTTCTACCGCTTGTCGAAGACCGGCGGAAAATGGGTCATGGAAGGCAAAAAACCAGGTGCAAGTTGGGCCAACATCAGTTGCGATTCCGGCTGTGAATATCGCGTATCAAGCGAATCAGAGATTCAATCGTTTTTCCCACCCGATTGGAGAGCGAACAGCACAATTTCGTGTATTCAGAACATGGCTCAAGCATTCTGCCGCTATACATCCAACCAAGACCCAACGAAGGGCGGCCACGTAATAATTGCGCTCGTAACAGGTCGCCCCATTCCAATATTTGTCCGTCGTGTTCCTTCATAACCGCACCTCTAACCCGGCGCTCAACCTCGCTCCCTTCGGTCGCTGGACGCTGCGCGATAAAGCCGCGCAGCGCCGGTTAGCTCTACGTTCGGCCCCATGAAATCGCTCGGTGATCTCCCCGCTCTGCTCAACGACTTCCGAAAGGTTGTCGCCCTTGCCAGCGTCTCCTTACCTCCTGCCGCCGTTTCAATTGAGACTTTGCCCGCACCACACAGGCCGCCGTCCGGGCTCCCAAGTGGCAAGATGGCTGTTTACGTTTTCGTCTGGAATGGCCGCTGCCTGAAAGTCGGGAAAGTTGGCCCAAAGAGTCAGGCCCGCTTCACTAGCCAGCACTACCACCCGGCCAGTTCAAACAGCAATCTGGCAAAGTCCCTCGTTGCCGGCCATGGAAAGCTCGGGCTATCCGGCATCACGGAGTCGGACGCAGGCGCCTGGATCAAGGCAAACGTTGATCGCGTGAACTTTCTCCTCAACGCCGAATGTGGCATTCCCGTACTCACGCTTCTTGAGTCGTTCTTACAGTGCCGCCTAGATCCGGTTTTCGAGGGCTTCGACAGTCAGCGATGAAAACATGGGGCCGAACCCATCATTCCACCGGACGCTGCGCGATAAAGCCGCGCAGCGCCGGTGACCTCTACGTTAGCCACCTACAGCCCCTAATTGCTTCTGATAGCACTTTTAGCTATCATTTAGCCATGAACACCATGACATACAAAGGCTATACCGCTCGCGTCGAGTATGACGAGCGTGACAATATTTTCGTGGGCCGTATTCTCGGCATTCGCAACATGATCAGCTTTCATGGCGAAACGGTTGCCGAATTGAGGGCCGAGTTCGAGCTCGCAGTTAAAGACTATCTGGCGGATTGCAAGCAGCAAGGTATACACCCTGAGAAGCCGGCTTCCGGCAAGTTGCTGCTGCGCGTACCGCCCGAGGTTCATGGTCGCGCCCTCATTGCTGCGCAGGCTGCAGGCAAGAGCCTGAATCAATGGGCTACCGAGGCATTGCAGCATGCCGCTCAACCCAGCGGCTAACCAAGCAAACCGCCCCGCAACAAAACGCCGTGCTACGTCTAGCGGCTGATCTTGCGCTTTGGTGCCACCCGGCTTTCATGGCTCGCCTGCGCTCCGGCGTTCAGGTTTCATCCCGTAAAAAAGCGGGTTGGGGTCTCGGTCTAACGCAGGGTAGCCAGTACCGGTCTGGTCTGCGGCCGCACGCCGCGCCAGATCCAGAAAGACTCTGCCGCCTGCTCGACCAGCATGCCCAGGCCATCCGTTACACGGCAACCTGACGCCTGCGCCTGTGCCATGAAGGGTGTTTCGCGACCATAGAGCATCTCATAGGCGAGGCAATTCGGTGCAAATGTAAAAGTCGGCAATGACAGGGCGGCATTGGCAAGGCCTGCCGCAGTGGCATTGATCACCAAATCGAACTGTCCGCCGGCCAATGCGTCGAAGCCGCCACCCTCGATCTGGAAAGCCGCCGCCAGTTGCGCCGCCTTTGCCGCCGTGCGATTGGCGATAAACAAGCGCGCCGGCTGTTCGTCGAGCAGGGGCAGGATCACCCCACGCGCCGCGCCGCCAGCACCCAGCAACAGGATGCGTTTTCGCGCGGGGTCGAAGCCGAGATTGGCTTTCAGATCGCGGACGAGTCCGGCACCGTCGGTATTGTCACCATAGATGACATCCCCAGAAAAAGTCAGGGTATTGACTGCACTGGCAGCCTGCGCGCGCGGCGTAAGCTGCGTCGCCAAGCGAAAGGCTTCTTCCTTGAACGGTACAGTGACATTGACACCGCGCGCCCCGGTCGCGACGAAATTCGCCATGGCGGCGGCAAAGCCATCAGGCGGCACCAGCAGCGCCGCGTAGCTCATGTCCTGCGCCGTCTGCGCGGCGAACAGCGCGTGGATACGTGGCGACTGACTGTGCGAGATGGGGTTGCCAAAGACAGCGTAGCGGTCAGGCATCATGCCTCCGCCGGGCCGTCCCAAGGAGGCATGCGCCCCCTGTGGGGGCCATCATTCCGCTTCCACCTTCTTTCGACGGGGTGCGCGCGGCTTGCGGGCAGGCTTGGCAACCGCAGCTTCAGCGCTTGTTTCGGTGGCGGGTTTGCGGCTGCGCGAACGACGCCGGCGCGTTGGTTCGGCTGGGGCTGTCTCCGCAGCAACGGACGTGGGTCGCTCCGCATCTTCCGTAAAAGTCGGCGCTGGCGGGACGGCAACTAATGCTTCGTTTTCGCCCTGAACCGGCAGGGTGCCGGGCTGCCGGCGTTTCACATAGGCGCTCGAACGTTCGTCGCGGCCGAATTCGAGCAAGCCGCGTTTATGGGCATCTTCGAGCATCGCACCGAGAGTGCGGTAGCCAAAATAGGTTTCGTTGAAGCCGGGGTTGCGGCGTTTGATGGCTTCCTTCAGCACCGAAGCCCAGACCCGCTCGTCGTCGCTGCGATCCTCCAGCAGAGCTTCGAGCGTGGTGGCCGCCATTTCCAGGCCTTTGGTGCGCCGCGCCTCCTGTTCCTGCGGATCACCGGCACCGGTGGAACGGCGGTTCTGCTTTTCTGCGTTGTCGCGCTGACGCTTGCGCACAAGATCGTCAATATAAATGAACTCGTCACAGTTGGCGATCAAGAGGTCGGAGGTCGATTGCTTGACGCCGACACCGATGACGCGCTTGGCGTTCTCGCGCAACTTCGAGACCAGTGGTGAAAAATCTGAATCACCGCTGATGATGACGAAAGTATTGACGTGCGTCTTGGTGTAGCAAAGGTCGAGTGCGTCGACCACCATGCGGATGTCGGCTGAGTTCTTGCCCGACTGGCGCACATGGGGGATTTCGATCAGCTCAAAATTGGCCTCGTGCATCGCCGCCTTGAAAGCCTTGTAACGATCCCAGTCGCAGTAGGCTTTCTTGACGACGATGCTGCCCTTGAGCAAGAGCCGTTCGAGCACCGGCTTGATGTCGAACTTTTCATATTGGGCGTCGCGGACGCCAATGGCGATGTTCTCGAAATCGCAGAACAGGGCCATGCTGACATCGTCGGCAGAGAGGGCCATATCTTTTCCTTTGCTTGAAATTAGTTGGTGTGCAACTGATCGGCGCCGGTGAATGACCAGGTGCGGGTGATTTCGAGAATATCGGTGTCACGCCGCACGGCCTCGGGAAAGGCGGCGTAGGGCGCAGCCAGACGCACGATGCGCTGCGCCGCCTCGTCCAGCACCTTGTGGCCGGATGAACGGTTGATTTCGACGCGTTCGAGTTGCCCGTCTTTCTTGATCGCCACCGTCAGCACCAGGCTGCCGTAGAGCTTGCCTTTGGCCGAATCCGGATAGTTGAGGTTGCCGATACGCTCGATCTTCTGCCGCCAGTCCTCGACATACTGGGCAAAGCGGTATTCCTCGACGCGCGCGCCGATGAAGTGGCGTTTCGGTCGCTGATTGTAATCGTCAATGTCGCGGGAGATCTCCGCCTCCAGTCGGGCCAAGGCCATGGCGCGGCTGGCAAGGTCGCGGCCGGAAACCTCGTTCACCGGTGCCGGTGGTTGGCGATCGGCATCGACCTTCGCAGTGCGCGCGGCTTTGGTCTGCGTCAGAATTTCGCGCTGCTGTGCCTCCAG
>CAIYZZ010000355.1 GCA_903930805.1 uncultured Rhodocyclaceae bacterium
CGCAGGCTTTTGGCACCTAACCTCACCCGCAGTCCGCGCACCGCATGAGCGAATTTACGAGCGGCGCCGAGTGTCGGCCGTGTCAGCCGTCCCCACAGTGGGTGCGCGCCATTGACCGGGGTCTGGCGCTGGCGACCACCGCAGGATCGGTGCTCGTCCTACCGCTGTCGCTGCTGTTGTTTCTGCAGTGGCCACTGCGAGAGTGGGTACAACACTGGTCGCGCGAGGCTAACGACCTGGCCCAGATACTTTTTGCCGTGTATGTGGCCATTGCCGTCACCGACGCGACGCGACGGCATACACATCTGGCCGCCGATGCATGGGCGCACCGTTACCCGGTTGCCGTGCGACATGGGTTGGAGCGGGCCGCCGCCCTGCTGATCGCATTGCCTTGGGCGATCTTCCTGCTGTATGCCGGCTGGCCTTCGTTGCAGCAATCCATGAGGCAACTTGAATCCTTCCCGGATACATACAATCCAGGGTATTTCCTGCTGCGCGCCGCCGTTGCGCTACTGGCAGCGTTGGTGGTGACACAGGCGTTTGTCGACGTCCTGCGCCGGCGTTCCTGATGGATACGGCGGGCCTCTGGATGCTTGCCACTGTGGCGATTCTGATGGTCGCCAGCGGGCTGCCCTCTTGGCTGGTGCTCGTCTGCGTGGCCGTCAGCTTCAGCGTGCTCGGTGTGGTGCTCGGCGAATTCAGCCTGGCGCTTCTTACGGCACTGCCAATGCGGCTGCTCGGCCTGCTCGAAAGCGACTTGCTACAGGCTTTGCCACTCTATGTGTTCATGGGTGCCCTGCTCAACCGGCTGCCGCTGGCGGACATCCTTTTTCGTACCGGCAGCAGCGCCTGTGCCGCAAGCGGTGCCGGGGCACCGCTGGCCGGCCTCGGCCTCGGCATGCTGCTGGCACCGATGAACGGCTCGGTCGGATCCAGTGTCGCCATGCTGTCACGATCGATGCAACCGCGCCTCGATGCCAGCGGCGTACCACCGGAGCGGGCTGCCGCCCTGGTCTGCGTGGCCAGCACACTCGGCGTTGTCGTACCGCCCTCGCTGGTGTTAATCCTGCTGGGCGATGCCATGCTGCGTGCGCATACCGAAGCAGCGAACGTTACCCGGATCGCGGAGCGCATCATCAACACCCAGGATGTGTTTCGCGGCGCGCTTATCCCGGCCGCCATCCTGCTGCTGCTGTGCCTTGCGATCGCCTGGTGGACCAACCGGAAACCCGACGCGCCATGCTTTGCCGACCCCCAACCGCTCCGTGACAAGATTACCGCCGGGGTGGCGGTTGCCACGATTGTCGCCTTGCTAGGCAGCGTCACCTTGGGCTATCTCTACGCCGTCGAAGCGGCAGCAACTGGCGGCGTACTTTTGTTCGTGTTCGGGCTCGCTACGGGTTCGCTGAAGCGAAAGGTACTCGCGGACTCCCTGCGCGATACCATGGCCATCACCGGTGCCCTGTTCGCGCTGCTGCTCGCAGCCACGACCTTCACGCTGGTACTGCGGGCCTTTGGCACCGACCGCTGGGTCGCGGCAACGCTGAACGCACTCACCGGCGGGGAAAACGAACGCCTGCTGGCGGTGATGATTGCGCTGATGCTCTGCGCCTTCGTCCTGGACGCTTTCGAGATGATTTTCGTTGTCATCCCCGTCGTCATGCCGCCCCTGCTGATGGCCTTTCCAGACGCTACACGCGCCGCCGTGCTGACGCTACTGATCCTGCAGACAAGCTTCCTCGTGCCGCCGCTGGGTTATGCCGTGCTGATGGTTCGCCAGCAACAGCAAAAACCGCTAGCCACTCGGCCGTTTGCCGTCGCCATGCTGCCGTATCTGGCAGCACAGCTCGGCGTTCTGGCGCTGGTCGTCGCCTTCCCGGTGTTGGTCTGGCACGGTTGACCCGGGAAGCTCTGCGCGGGCTTTTGCCCGCGCTCGCCCAAGCGGCTATTTAGCGTCGCGAATAGCCTTGGTCAAGGCATCGTCGTCTGACTTGGCCGAGGGCGGTGTGGGATTGCTGCTGGTCTTGTCGGAATCATCCTGC
>CAIYZZ010000356.1 GCA_903930805.1 uncultured Rhodocyclaceae bacterium
AGGCCAGCTTGACCGGGGCTTCGAAGCCGGGTACCAGGCGCTTGTAGCTGTTGGTACCGGGGTTGGTGATCGCGTTCAGGGCACGGGCATGCTTGATGATGCCGCCGATGTAGTAAAGCGCGAAGTCGGACAGACCGGCGTAGCCGTTGCCGGCGAACAGGTTTTTGCCATCTTTCCAGATCGACTGATGCACGTGCATGCCGGAACCGTTGTCGCCAACGATGGGCTTGGGCATGAAGGTCGCGGTCTTGCCATACGAGTGCGCCACGTTATGCACGATGTACTTGAGCACTTGGGTCTGGTCGGCGCGGCGCACCAGCGTGTTGAACACGGTGCCGATCTCGCACTGGCCGGCGGTGGCGACTTCGTGGTGATGCACCTCGACGGGCACGCCACAGTCTTCCAGCGCCAGACACATGGCGGCGCGGATGTCGTTGAGACTATCGACCGGCGGCACCGGGAAGTAACCGCCCTTGACGGTGGGACGATGGCCGGTGTTGCCACCTTCGAACTTCTCGGCGGTCGCCCAGGCGGCCTCTTCCGAGAATACCTTGCAGTAGCAGCCGGACATGTCGACTTTCCACTCGACGCTGTCGAAGATGAAGAACTCGGGCTCGGGGCCGAAGTAGGCGGTATCACCAATGCCGGAGGACTTCAGATAGGCTTCGGCACGCTTGGCGATGGAACGCGGATCGCGGTCGTAGCCCTTGCCGTCGGTCGGCTCGACCACGTCGCAGGAGATGATCAGCGTGGTTTCATCCATGAAGGGGTCGATAAACGCGGTAGCAGGATCAGGCATCAACTGCATGTCGGAAGCCTGGATACCCTTCCAACCGGCGATCGACGAGCCGTCGAAGGCGTGGCCATCTTCGAATTTGTCCATGCTGAAGGCGGAAACCGGCACGCTGACGTGCTGCTCTTTGCCACGGATATCGGTGAAACGGAAGTCGACGAATTTGACTTCCTTTTCCTGAACCATCTTGATTACATCTTGGGCTGTCGTCATGAGGAAAACTCCTGATTGGTGATTTGGCAAAAATTCGGTGGTGGCCGTGCAGTCCGGACCAAAAACGCGGAAAGGTTCAGCAGGTAACGTGCCAAGCGGCAAAGCACAGCAGGGGATTGTGCCATAAGGAGAATATTGCGGCGCTGCAATCTGATGCACTGCTGCGAGGCACAATTATGGTGCATTATCGGGTTGTTTTGCACCATTTTAGTGCTCACCCTGAGCGGGGTCGTCATTTTCTGGGTCGAGATGAATCAGGACATCAAGCACTTCCGGATGCATGGCGAGGACACGCTTTCTTGCCTGTTCGCCAATTTCATGGCCAGCGGAAACGGTAATGTTGCCATCCACCTGGATATGCACATCGACCAATA
The DNA here is from genome assembly GCA_903930805.1 of uncultured Rhodocyclaceae bacterium. Lineage (GTDB taxonomy): Bacteria > Pseudomonadota > Gammaproteobacteria > Burkholderiales > Rhodocyclaceae > Sulfuricystis. The sequence goes on from CAIYZZ010000356.1 coordinate 1,381, forward strand.
CCTGATGCGCCATGCGGCGGGTGCGTAGTTCGTGCAGATCGACCACGCCAGCGGTTTCGACCAGCGTGGTGCGGATTGACAACACTTCCTCATCGGACAAGCCTTCATCCATTAGTTCGCGCAGGGCATCCCAGGAAAACTCGGCCCCCATGCGCAAGATCATGAAGCCGACGATAACCGCCGCAATTGGATCGAGGAAAGGATAACCCAGCAGGCTACCGGCGATGCCCGCTGTAACTACCAACGATGAAGCAGCATCCGAACGCGCATGCCAGGCATTGGCAATCAGCATCGGCGATCGCAGCTTCTCGCCCACGTGCAGCATGTAACGGAACAAGCCCTCTTTGGCCGCCAGCGCGGCCAAAGAGACCCACAGCGCGACAGAGGCCACCGGCGGCAGGCTTTCCATGTGCTGGATGCGCCCGGCCGCAGCCCAGAGAATGCCGCCACCGGTAGCCACGAGCAGCAAGCCGAGACCGAACGATGCGGCCGTCTCGATGCGGTGATGGCCATACGGATGGCCGGCATCGGCTGGGTGTCGACTGTGAAAGTTGGCGACCAGCACAAGAAAATCGGCGACCAGATCGGACAAGGAGTGAAATCCATCCGCTACCAGACTCTGCGCATGGGCAAACAGGCCGACGGAAATTTGTGTGATGGTCAGCAGCAGGTTCACGCCCACGCTGACCCAGGTGACGGTGCGGCCTTCCTGATAGCGGTTGTCGTCGATTGGCAACCGTGGCGAAACGGGGAATTCTTCGCTGCTCATGCAACGTATTCTACCGGCCGCAGCCTGTTAATATTTCACCATTCAAACCGGCACCCTCTACCTTCCCAATGCAGACCCAACCGATCCAGTTCGACGCCTTCAACGCGCTCGCCGACAAAGTTGCGCAGGCGCGCATCGAAGCCGCTCGCGCCCAACTCGGCAAGCGTGCCGTGCTGCTCTGCCACCACTACCAACGCGCCGATGTCTATCGCCATGCCGACATCACCGGCGACTCGCTCAAGCTTTCGCGTCTGGCTGCGCAGTCGGATGCCGCATACATTGTTTTCTGTGGCGTGCATTTCATGGCCGAGGTCGCCGACATCCTGTCACGCCCCGAACAAATTGCCATCCTGCCCGACTTGGCCGCCGGCTGTTCGATGGCCGACATGGCGAGCCTGGCAAAAGTTGAGCGCTGCTGGCGCGAACTTTCTTCAGTACTGAACCCCGACGAGGTAGTCACCCCCGTCACCTACATCAACTCCGCCGCCGATCTCAAGGCTTTCTGTGGCGCGCATGGCGGCATCGTCTGCACCTCGTCGAACGCGCCGAAAATACTCGAATGGTCATTTGCCCGGCGCGCGAAAGTGCTGTTTTTTCCCGACCAGCACCTCGGCCGCTGGAGCGGCTACAAGATGGGCATTCCGCTCGACCAGATGGTGATCTGGAATCCCGATCTCGAGATGGGCGGCCTCACGCACGAGCAGATCCACAACGCGAAGATCATCCTCTGGCACGGCTACTGTTCGGTACATCAGATGTTCCAGCCGAGCCAGATCACGAAGTTTCGCGCGCAATATCCAGAAGGCAAGGTTATTTCGCACCCCGAGTGCAGCTTCGAGGTCTGCGCACAATCGGATGCCATTGGTTCCACCGAGACCATCATCCGCGTCGTCAAGGAATCAGCGCCGGGCACGCGCTGGCTGGTCGGCACCGAGCTCAACCTTGTTGACCGGCTGGCCGCCGAAGTGAAGCACGAGGGCAAGATCGTCCAGTTCATGGCTGACACCATCTGCATGTGCTCGACCATGCAGCGCATCGACCCGCAGCACCTTGCCTGGACGCTCGAAAATCTGGTTGCCGGCAAGGTGGTGAATCAGATCAAGGTACCGGAACACGAAGCCAAGCTCGCCAAGCTCGCGCTGGAGCACATGCTCGACGCCTCCTGAAGCGGTGGAAAAAGTCGGCGTTGGCGGGACGGCAAACCTTGTAAATTTCGCATCCCATTGAAAGCATTTGTGAGCGTGACTATGATCTACCCCCAGATGCTGAACAAGGGTGTGCGTGGCGCGACCAGCCCGCTGGATCGGCTATGAGGCCGGCGCCACGCTGGTTGCGGCGCACGCTGGCCGCTTTCTTTCTATTTGTCCTGCTCTGGCAGGGCTGGTATTTCGGCTGGGTGGTCTGGTGGCGTTACGTCGATCCGGGCCAGACCAGTTTCATGGCGATGCGCCTCGCTACGTTGCGCGAAAATAATCCCCAGGCCGAATTGCGATACCGCTGGGTGTCGTACGCGAAAATTTCGGTGACACTGAAGCGTGCTGTCATTGCTGCCGAGGACGATAAGTTCATCGACCACGAAGGCTTCGACTGGGAAGGTATCCAGAAGGCCCTCGAAAAGAACCAGAAGCAGGGCAAGGTGGTAGCCGGTGGCTCGACCATCAGTCAGCAGCTTGCTAAAAATCTGTTTCTCTCGGGCGACAAAACGCCCTGGCGCAAGGCGCAGGAGGCGCTTATCACCGTCTGGCTCGAGTTGCTGTGGGACAAACGGCGCATCCTGGAGGTCTATCTCAATGTTGTGGAATGGGGCGAAGGCGTGTTCGGTGCCGAAGCCGCAGCGCAGCGCTATTTCGGTAGCAGCGCCGGCCAGCTTGCCGCCGCACAATCCGCCCGACTGGCGGTGATGCTGCCGGCGCCGCGCAAGTTCGAAAAGAACCCGCAGTCTGCGTATCTGAACCAGCGCACGCAAATTATTCTGGGGCGCATGCAGCATTCTGCGGTGCCCTGAATCAGGTTGCGGGCGTAGAATTGCTGCCGCCATGACCGAGTCCCTGGACATCCGCCCCAATGCCGAAGACCCGCTGGAGCAGCACCTTGCCGAGGTGCAGCTGCTGCTGTCACGCCATCGTCGCGTCGAGGATCTGGTGCATCGGCAAGACATGCCGCGCCACGAGTTGGTCGAGGAGGTCCTGCATAAACAGCACCTGGTCGAGTTGCAGAAACTGCTCAACCGGCTCGATACCCATTCCATCGCCCGCGTTCTCGAAACCCTGCCCGAAGAAGATCGCGACATAGCCTGGCAGCAGGTCGCCGAAGCGCGCTGCGAACCGATTCTCGAGTTGTTGCCCGACGATGTGCGCGAAGAGTTGGTCGGCGCGCGCACCTATGCGAGCGTGCGCAACATGCTCAATGCTTTCGAGCTCAAGAATGGTCGACTGGCGCAAGTGCAGGTCGACAGCCGTGCCGATCTCGCCAACGTCAAGCCGATCTGGGTCGACCTCGTCGCGCCCACGTCCTTCGTGCGCGCCTGGGTGGGTAAATATTTTGGCCTCGAACTACCCGATCCCGAGGATCTCACCGACCTCGAGGCCAGCGCGCGCTTTTATGTCGATGACAACGGTGAGGTGCATCTGCACTCCGACTTCCTGCTCGACAAGCCTGAGGAAGCGCGCAACGTCGCGGTGGCCTTCATCCTGCACGACAACATCCTGTTCTCGGTACGCAACGAAGAACTGCCGGTGTTTCGCCTGCAGCGCCTGCGCGCGCGCACCCAACCGGGTTATGTCACGGATGGCATGGATGTCCTGCTTGACCTTTACGACGCCGATGTCGAGTATTCGGCTGATGCGCTCGAAGATGTCTATGCCGAGTTGGAGCAGGTTGGTCGCCAGGTGCTCTCGCCCCAGGTCAGCGACGATGAAGCGGCCGAAATCCTTGCCGAAATTGCCAAAGGTGAAGACGTCAATGGACGCATCCGCCGCAACGTACTGGATACGCGTCGGGCGCTTTCTTTTCTCATGCGCAGCCGCATGCTGTCCCAAGAGCAGCAGGAAGATTCACGCCAGATCCTGCGCGACATCGAATCGCTCGATGGCCACACCTCATTTCTCTTCGGCAAGATCAACTTCCTGATGGATGCCACGGTTGGGTTCATCAATATCAACCAGAACAAGCGTGTGTCGAAACTGACGACCATCGGTGTCGTGTTTACTCCGCTCAATATTATCGCCGGCATAGGCGGTATGTCGGAATTCTCGATGATGACCGAGGGCGTGTCCTGGCCGGTCGCCTATGGTGCCTTCACGCTGGGCATGTTCATTATCGGCTTTGCCTCCTACCATGCGCTGCGTTACTTCGAACAGCGCAAGACCAGGCAGCTGATCGGTGCGCGCCGCCGCAAGGAAAGCTGAAGCGGTTCAATCCTGCTGCTTGCGCCTGCGGGCTTTATCCAGCGCGGCGCACATTTGTTCCGCACCGTCGAGAATGCGTGGCGTGTGGCGCTGTAGCAGGTCTGGCGGCACGAAGAACAGGTTGTCGCGTTGCGCCGCCTGCAGTTGCGGCCAGTGTCGCCATTGGTCAAGCCATTCCGGCCGCTCCTCGGCCATGCCGCTGGCGACGATGACTTCGGGGTCGGCGCGTAGCATGGCTTCAAGTTCGACAGCTGCCGCCGGTTGCTTGAGCGCGGCGAAAACATTGCGCCCGCCACACAGTGTCATGACCGCGCTGATGATGTGTGTGCCACCGACGGTCATCAGCGGCTGATTCCAGATTTCATAAAATACGCTGACCGGCGATGCGCCACCAGAGTGTGCGTGCAATGCCGCCAACCGTTGTTCGAAGCTGCGTGACGCTGTTTCAGCTACCTGTGCCGTACCCGCCAATTGGCCAAGCCGGCGCAGGCTGGCCGGAATATCTTCCAACCGCTGCGGTTCATTGACAAACACCGGAATGCCCAGGCGCCGTAATTGCGCCACTTGGCCGGGGGGATTGCCACTCCCCCATGCAACGACGAGGTCAGGCTTAAGGTGTGCGATACGCTCTAGATCGAAGGCGGCTGAACTGCCGATGCGTGGCAGTGCCTTCGCCGCCACCGGAAAGTTCGAGTATTCCACGACAGCGAGCACGCGTTCTCCCGCGCCCGCCGCGAACAGAAGTTCGGTCAGATGTGGGGCGAGACTGATGATGCGCTGGGCAGGCAGACCGAGTTTGACCGTGTTGCCGATATCGTCGCTGACGGTAATTTCGGCATGGGCTGCCGGGAGCCAGAGGCAGCACAGCAGTGCGAGCGACCAGCGCAAGCGGCAAGCGGCAGCACGCCGTCCCGCCAGCGCCGACTTTTCAGAAGGCACGCTGCTGCAAATCAGCTCGCGCATTCCATCACTTGAAATCGTAACGTGCGCCGACAAAAAAGCCACGGCCGTCCGCCGGATAGTAGTAATGGTCGGCGGAAAAGCTCGCATAGCCGGCATAGGGTGCATAGTGCTTGTCGAGGGCATTCAGCAATTTCGCCGTCAATGTCCAGGGCTGCAAGTCCCAAGACGCCTGCAAATCAAGAGTGGCGTAGCCGTCCAGCCAGCCGTGGCTGTTGGCCAGATCGCCGGCATAGCGGCGTTTGCCGACGTAATTCACAACTGCCGAGTACCTGCCAGCGGCAGCAGCATTCCAGTCAACCGAAAATGTTGCCTTGTTGTGCGGCACCAGAGGGATGTCTTGGCCGTCATAAATGCCTGAACGGAATTGCGCATCGCTGTAGGTATAGCTCAGGCGGGTGGCCAGCTGTTGCGTGGCGCGCCATTCGATTTCCACTTCCAGCCCCTGACGGCGGGTTGGGTCGTAGTTGACGTTTGCGCCTGCCGCGTCGTCGTAGCCAATTTCATCTTCCATATCGAGGTGATAGATTGCCACCCGGCCACTAAAGGCACTAGCAACGAAGCTGCCGCCAAGCTCGCGGATGTTGCCATGCTGGGGTTTCAGGTCGCCGGAGAATACGGGAGCGTAGGTGATCGGGTCATAACCGAACAGTTCGTCCGTGTTGGCGAAGCGGAAGGTGGTGCCGATCTTGCCGTAGGCGCGCCAGCCCTGGCCCTGATAGTTGAGGCCAGCATCGTAGGCATTGCGCCTCCGCGTGGCCTCACCATCCATGGCCGGTGAGAACCAGGCCGGGTAGGCGTCCTGATGGGCGCTTTGCTCCATGCGCTGGCTGCGCGCGCCGAGGGTCACGGCCCAGTCGGCAGTCAGTGCGGTGGTGTTTTGCAGGTAAAAAGCTTGGCTGGTCTGGTCTGCCGACTGGCCCGGGAAGGTCGAATAATTTGCGCTTACGTTGCCATCGTAGTAGTCGTAACCGAGCACGGTTTCGCTGGCGAGGCTGCCGAGGCCATGGCGGATACGCAGGCGCGGCGTGAAGGAAAGCGTTTCCCTCTCGCGTTGTGAGCGACTGCCGAAGGAGACGAAATTGGCAGCGTAGTTTTCGTGCTCGCTGCCGAGTTCAGCCTCGAAATTGATCGCGTCGGAAACGTTCAGCCTGACGCCCGGGCGCAGGCGGTAGCCGTCGCGCCATTGTTTGTCATCGGGCCGGGTAGAACTGCGCGGATCATTGCGATAGGCTTGGCGGAACAGGTAACCGGGCAGCCCCGACGAATCCTTGTAGATGGAATAGTCGAGAAAGGTTTCGCCCCGGGCGAGATCGAGGCCAAAGCGGCCGCTGAGCGCCTGCTGGTCCTGCTGGCTGTTCTCGCGCCAGCCATCGGTCGCCGCCGCATGGACAAAGGCGTTGTAGGTCAATACACCGCTTTTGCCTGCCAGGTTGCCGTCCAGGCTGCGGTAGCCATGTTCGCCACCATTAACGCTGAGGGAGGCGCGCGCCCGTCCCGACTTGTCGGTGATGATGTTGATGACGCCGCCGCTGGCGCGGTCGCCATAAAGAACGGTTCCCGCACCACGGATGATCTCGATGCGCTGGACGCTTTCGAGAGGAATCGCCGACCAGTTGATGCTGCCCATGTCGATCGGGTTGAGCCGCTGGCCGTCGAGCAGGATCAGCGTATTGCTGCCCGCAGTTTCGCCGAAGCCGCGCAGGTCGACTGTGGCGTCGGTGCCGAGGCTGCCATACAGGGTGCGGACGTCAACGCCGGCACGGGACTTGAGGATGGTCGGCAGGTCGAAGGCCGGGCTACGGCGAATGTCTTCGCGCGTGATGATGCTGACGTTGGCTGGCACGCTCAAATCGACTTCACTGAAGCGTGTCGCGGTAACGATGACGGTTGCTGCATCGTCAGGCGCAGCAAAAGCAGGTTGAAAGGCGAGGGTAAGTGCGACGGCGAGAGCCGTGCGCGAAAAGCGGATAGACATAGGAATCTCCCTGTGCGGCCAGCGTCCCCGCAGGCCGTTGCAACGGAACACGAACACGCTGAGGGGATGGGACGGCGGCGAACCACCGACGCACCGCACCCCGCAGCGCATTCACTGGTTCGTCCGTGGCCGGTCTCCGGGCTCGAAAGTGGCGAGTGAGGACTCGATCCTCGCTCTTCGCGTGGCTACCTCGCCTTCCCGGACCGAGGCCCAGTGGCTGATGAGGCAGCCGCACTCTCTTACCGTTGCGGGGGCAGCACAGGCATTGCTTGCTGGAAGCTCACCTGTTTCCCGTTTCACCCAGATGCCGGATCGGCATCGCGGGCACCGCGAACGAATGGCGCGGATTATAGGACCACTGCTCATTAGCCGTATTACCAGCGCCGACTTTTTACCCTCACTCTTGCGGCAGTACCTTCACAGACACCCCGAACTGCTTGACCAATAACCGCTTTTGCAACAAACTCTGCGGCCATGAGCGACGAATTCGGCGGTCTTGAAAGCAAAGTGACACAGGTCATCAGCCTGTGTGACGCGTTGCGTACCGAAAATCACCGGCTGCGTGATCGCGTTGGTGAGCTCGAAGATGAAAAGCTGACGCTCACCGAGCGCATGAGCACGGCGCGTCTGCAGCTTGAGAGCCTCATGGATAGGTTGCCACCCGAATGACCATGACGCTGGACATCAAGATCCAGGGCCGCGAATACCGCGTGGCTTGCGCGCCGGCAGAGATGGATTCCCTGCAGGCGGCGGCCGAGTTGCTCAATGCCCGCATGGGCGAGATCGCCAAGGCCACCAAGAGTACCGGCGAACGTCTGGCGGTGATGACCGCACTTAATCTTGCCCACGAGTTGAATGCGGCGCACCAGCCGCCAACCGATGCACCGGCGTCGGCGGAAAAAGCCATTGACACGGAAGCCGCGCGGCGTAAGATCAGAGCCATCGAAGCGCGGCTGGATGAGGCGCTCGCTTCCCAAGACAAGCTGTTCTGATTCTCACCGGTATCAAGAATTTCCCTGCAGTGTCCGCCAAGGCCCTACATTCCTTGAACCAATGTGCATGTGCATCGGTTGCTGCCCGAAGACGCCGCTGTTGTGAGCACTCCTCGTTGAGTGCACCTGAAGCGGCAGGAACGCGACCTCTCTGAACCCAGGTTCAGGATGCCGGCCAAACGGCACAGGCGGGGGAGCCCTTTCAAGCGCGGCCATATATTCTGTGGCCGCGCTTTTTTCTGCTTGCGCTAATATCGCGACATGACAGTCCCCGCGCCATCCGTTTCCCTTGATCGCCTGTTTCTGGGCCGCCAGCCGATTCTCAATGACACTCAGGCTCTGATCGGTTATGCGTTGCTGTTCCGCGACTCGACTGAAAATCATGCGCCGACTGCCGTACCGGGCGTGGCGACTGCCGACGTCGTCTGCAAGGCATTTGCCGAGTTGGGATTGGCCGGTGCGCTGGGCGGCCATAAAGCCTTCATCATCGCCGATGCCGAGTTTCTGCAAGCTGAAGTGGTCGAGTTGCTGCCACCCGACAGCGTGGTGTTCGAGATCGACGCGGCACTGGCAAACGACCCCGCCGTACTCTCCCGCGCCGAACTACTGAGCAAAAATGGTTATGCCTTATGCGTGAGCAATCTGGTCGAGCTGACCGAGGCAGTCCTGCCACTGCTCAAGCAGGCCATGTTCGTGAAACTGAATATCTCAGCCTTATCGGACGAAATCTTGCGTCCGCTGCTTGCTCTGCCTGCCGACTTTTGCCCGCTGGCGATTGCCAGTCACGTCGAGACCCGGGCTGATCATGATCGCGCCCTGGCCCTCGGGTTCCAGTTTTTTCAGGGTTATTACTTTGCCGAGCCGACCTTGGTGGAAGGCAAGAAACTCGATCCTGCGGCGCAAGGACTGGCCCGCATCATCAACCTGCTGAATCACGAAGCCGAACTAAGCGAAATCGAACAAGCCTTCAAAAGCGAGGCGGCCTTGACGTTGAAGTTGTTGCGACTTACCAATTCTGCGGGTGTTGGCCTGCGCGTACGCATCGCCTCGGTGCGCCAGGCCGTCAATCTCATCGGCCGGCGCCATATCCAGCGCTGGCTGCAACTCCTGCTCTTCAGCCACAATGGGGGTGCTGGCGACATCGAGTGCAATCCGCTTATGCAGTTGTCGGCCCTCAAGGGAGCCTTCATGGAACGCCTTGCCCAGCGTTGTTACCCGAACCAGACAACCCTGCCGGAAATAGCCTTCCTTGCCGGTCTCATGTCATTGATGCCATCAGCATTCGGCATGCCAATGGCCGATATTCTCGAACAGATCAGCGTGGTTCCAGAGTTGCGCTTCGCCCTCCTCGCGCGCGAGGGTGACCTTGGGCAATTGCTCGAACTGACGGACCGTTATGACAACGATGACCCGGTCGGCGCGGACGCTGTCCTCCAGCAACTGGGCTATCGGATCACCCACGAAACGCTGAACCAATGTCTGGTCGATTCGATCGCCTGGGTGCAAAGCCTGGCAGTCGAGGCGGCATGACATGCAAGTAAAAACGTGCGCTGTTGGCTGATGAAAAGTGAGCCATCGGTCGTCGGCATCGACGACGTGCTGGCGATGCCGGGCAAGACCGTCGATTGGTGGGGCGTGCGCAACTATCAGGCGCGCAACTTCATGCGCGACCAGATGAAAGTCGGGGACCAGGTGTTCTTCTACCATTCGAACTGCAAACTACCGGGAATTGCCGGGTTGGCCGAAGTGGCGAAGCTGGCCTACCCGGATCGCACCCAGTTTGACCCGGAAAGTCCTTATTTCGACTCTAAAGCTACACCCGAAACCCCGCGCTGGATGAATGTCGATGTACGGGCATTACGTAAAACACGCCTGATCGGCCTCGATGAGCTACGCGCCCACCCCGAACTCGCCCACATGCGCGTCCTGCAACGTGGCAACCGCTTGTCGATCACGCCGGTCGATCCGGCGGAATGGGATTTCATCGTCAGGCGGCTGCTGAAATGACGATCTGGCTGTTGGCCTATCTGGGTTTGGGCATTTTTGGCGGCTTTGTCGCCGGGCTGTTTGGCGTTGGTGGCGGCCTGACCATCGTGCCGCTGCTGTTCATGGTATTCACGGCGCAGCATTTCCCGCTCGAACACACCATGCACTTGGCGCTGGGCACCTCGATGGCGACGATCGTGTTTACCTCGATTTCCAGCATGCGCGCGCACCACAGTCACGGCGCCGTGCGCTGGGATATTGTGAAAGTGTTCGCCCCGGGACTGATCATTGGCACTTTCGGCGGTTCCTTTATCGCTACCTGGGTGCCGACGCGGCCACTGGCAATGGTGTTCACCGCCATCGTCTATTACGCCTCGATCCAGATGATGCTTGATTTCAAGCCCAAGCCGCACCGTGCAATTCCGGGCAGCTTCGGCATGCTCGCTGCGGGTAGCATCATCGGCGTAGTGTCGAGTCTGGTCGCCGCCGGCGGTGGTTTCCTCTCGATTCCCTTCATGGTGTTCTGCAATGTGGCGATCCACCAGGCGGTCGGCACCTCGGCGGCGCTCGGTTTCCCAATTGCCGTCGCTGGCACCGTCGGCTACATCATCAGTGGCATGAAGGCCACAGGCTTGCCTGCGTTTTCATTCGGCTATATTTATCTGCCGGCCTTCATCGGCGTGGTGGCGATGAGCATGCTGATTGCGCCGCTGGGCGCGAAGACCGCGCACAAATTGCCGGTGAAGAAGCTGAAGCGCGCCTTCGGCGGCTTCCTCGCGTTACTCGCGACCAAGATGCTGCACGGCCTGTTATTTTCCTGAGTATTCGTCGCGCAGCAGGTTTTTCTGCACCTTGCCCATGGCGTTGCGCGGCAGGTTGTCGACGATGAAGACGTGCTTGGGCACCTTGAAGTTGGCCAGTTCGGCTTTGACTGCGGCGATGATGCCGGATTCGGTTAATGCCGCGCCGGCCGCGTTCCGCTGCCGTACCACGACGGCAGTGACGGCCTCGCCGAAATCCGCATGCGGCAGGCCGATGACCGCCGATTCGGCCACGCCGGGCAGGGCATCAATCATCTCCTCGATCTCCTTCGGATAGACGTTGAGGCCACCGGTGATGATCAGGTCCTTCGAGCGGCCGCTGATGACGACGTAGCCGTCGGCATCCCATGCGCCCATGTCACCGGTCTTGAAAAAACCGTCGGCGGTAAATTCTTCTGCGGTTTTTTCCGGCATCTGCCAGTAGCCAACGAAGACATTGGCACCACACACCTGAATGCCGCCGATTTCGCCTGGCGGAACTGCCGTCCCGCCAGCGCCGACTATTCGCACCGCCGTGCCGGGAAGCGGGAAGCCGACCGTGCCACCGCGTCGCTCCCCGGCGTAAGGGTTGGAGGCGAACATGCCGCCCTCGGTCATGCCGTAGCGTTCGAGAATCGTATGACCGGTGCGGGAGCGAAACTCGTCAAAGGTTTCCTTGAGCAGCGGCGCCGAACCCGAGATGAAGAGACGGACGTTCCGGCAGGTTTCCTTGCCGAAGCCCGACTCGAGCAGCAGGCGCACATAGTAGGTCGGTACGCCCATCATCACCGTGGCCCGCGGCAGTAACTGCATGGCGCACTTGGCTTCGAACCTCGGTTCCCAGAGCATGGCCGATCCATTCAACAACGTGGTGTTGCAGGCCACGAACAGTCCATGGACGTGAAAGATCGGCAGCATGTGCAGCAGCACGTCACCTGGCTGGAAATGCCAGTAGGCGTGCAAGGTCTTCGCATTGGCCGCGAGGTTGCCGTGGGTCAGCATTGCGCCCTTGGAGCGGCCGGTGGTGCCCGAGGTGTAGAGAATCGCGGCGAGATCATTGTCCTGACGCGTGACGGTTCTGAAGGTGTCGGCATGGGATGCTGCTGCGTCGATCAATGAGCCGTGACCGGCATCGTTGAGCTCAAGGACGTGCGGCACGCCGGACTTGCTCGCGACCTCGTCAGCGAGCGCTCGCATCTGTGGGCGGCAGACGAAGAGGCCGGGTTTGGCATCCCCAAGAAAATACTCAAGCTCGTGACGCTGGTAGGCCGGATTGAGCGGCAGGAAGACCATGCCGGCACGCAGGGTGGCGAGATAGAGGACCAGCGCTTCGGCACTCTTCTCCACCTGAACGGCGACGCGATCGCCGGGCTTCAATCCCAATGCAACGATCAGGTTGGCGATGCGGCCAGAGGCGCGCTCGACGTCAGCGTAAGTCCAGATGCGGTCGTCAGTCAGGATCAGGCAGGGCGCGGCCGGTGCAGGCGGAAAATGCTTGGACAGGACGGTGTAGAGATTCTCGTTGGGCATTGCGATCACTTGGTGGAAAGCCCCATCACCGCATCCGGCAGGGCCGTGGCGATGCCGGGGATGAAGCAGCACAGCAGGACGGCGACCATCATCAGGCCGACGAAGGGCAGCACGCCCCAGATTACGTCCTTGAGCGGAATGTCCGGCGCGATGTTCTTGATGACAAAAATGTTGAGGCCCACCGGCGGGTGGATCAGGCCCATCTCCATGACGATGGTCATCACGACACCGAACCAGATCAGGTCGAAGCCGGCAGCCTTGAGCGGCGGGATGATGATGGGCGCGGTCATCAGGATGATGGACACCGGCGGCAGGAAAAAACCGAGTACCACCACCATCAGCAGGATCACCGCCAGCAGCGCCCATTTCGACAACTGCATGGCGACGATGGCTTCCGCAGCATTTTGAGAAATGTACAGGTAGCTCATGACGTAAGAGTAGAAGAGTGACATGCCAATAATGAACATCAGCATCGTCGACTCGCGTAAGGTAGCGGCCAGAATGGGCGACAGGTCGCGAGGTCGCCAGACGCTGTATATGACGGCGATCAACAGCAAGGCCAGTATGGCACCGAGACCGGCGGTTTCCGAAGGTGTGGCATAGCCGCCGTAAAGCGCGACCATGACACCAATCAGCAGGATGACGAAGGGCAGCACGCGCGGCAGCATTTCCACCTTCTGCTTCAGGGTATAGCTGTCCTGCGTCAGGTAGGCCGAGCGAGCGCCGCCGCCCGCTACGATTTTCTCGGCGTTGCGGTACTCCCTCCGGTATTGCCAGACGGCATAAAAAGAGAACAGCGTGACCAGCAGCACGCCCGGCCCGATGCCGGCGAGGAAGAGGCGGCCAAGCGACTGTTCGGCGGCGACTGCGTAGAGGATCATGGTGATCGAGGGCGGCAACAGGATGCCGAGCGTGCCGCCCGCTGCGATGATGCCGGCGGCGAAACCGCCCGAGTAGCCGCGACTGCGCATTTCGGGGATGCCGGCGCTGCCGATGGCGGAGCAGGTGGCTGGGCTCGACCCCGCCATCGCAGCGAACAGCCCGCAGGCGAAGACGTTGGCGATACCCAGGCCGCCTGGAATACGGTGCATCCAGGCGTGCAGCGCGAGGTAGAGGTCGCGACCGGCGGCGGAGCGGCCAATGGCTGCGCCCTTGAGGATGAACAGCGGGATGGACAACAGGGTGATGCTGGCCATTTCCTCGAACACGTTTTGCGTGATGGTGTCGAGGCTCGCTGCCGGCATGAAGAAGAACATGAAGAGCAGCGCGACAAAACCGAGCGCGAATGCGATCGGCATGCCGGAAAACATCACTAGCAGGGTCACGACGGCGAAAAGCAGGCCCAAAGCGAGCGGGCTTAAGGCGAGGGGCGTCATGGCTTGCGCCCCCACGTGGTCACGCGAATCGCCGACTGTAGCAACGCCTGCAAGCCGACCAGAGTCATGCCTGCCGCCATCGTTGCATAGGGAATCCACAGTGGCGGCCCCCACGATGAAGTGGTGGTTTGCTTGTCCACCCAAGCCTCATGGCATAGCGTCCACGATTTCCAGGCGAAAAACAGGCAGAACAGGGCGGTGGCAAGATCGACGAAAAGATAGCGAATCCGGTTGACCGAGGGCGGCAGGATCTCACCGATGGCCTCAATGCCGATATGGCCGCGCACCTGCTGCACGTGCGCGCCGGTGAGAAAGGTGGCACCGACCAGCAAGAATACTGCCGCCTCGTCCTGCCAGTCGGTCGGCACTTTGAAGACGTAGCGCACCACGACGCTATAGGTGAGGATGCCCGCAGCGGCCAGCAGCGCCAACATCGATGGCAGTTGGAGGCCGTGGTTGAGCAGCGCCAGCGCCCGGTCCAGCTTTGCCAGCAGCCCGCCCGGCGGCGCTGACGGATTGAAAGCCTGAACCTTGGGGCTGGTGCCGTGACTCAAAGCGTTTTCTCCGCCAGTTGCAGCATCTTGGCGCAGCCCGGCGACTTCTCGGCGTAGTCCTTCCATGCTGTTTCGCGGGCGAGCGCTTGCCATTTTTTGATCGCATTGGCGTCGAGGTCGTATATCTTGGCACCGGCTTTGGTATAGATATCGGCAACCACCTTGTCGTCGATCTTCGCTTGTTCCGCACCGAACTTTTCCAGCTCAGCACCGACGTCCATGATGGTCTTCTGCTGGTCGGCGGGCAGTTTGTCGAACACCTGCTTGCTCATCAACAGGGGTTCAAGCATGAACCAGTAGGCCTGCCCGCGGCCGGTGGTCAGATGCTTGGAGACCTCTTCGAGGCGGAAGGAAATCAGGCTGGTCGACGAGGTCATGGCCGCATCGGCGGCACCGGTCTGCATGGCGGCGTAGATCTCGTTAGAGGGTAGCGACAGCACCGCAGCGCCAGCGGCCTTGAGGATCATATCCATCTCGCGGCTGCCGCCGCGTACCTTCATGCCCTTGGCGTCTTCCGGGTTGATCAGCGGCGCATTGCGGCTGGCGACCCCGCCTGCCTGCCATACCCAGCTGACGATGATGACGCCCTTTTCCGCCAGCAGCGCGGTCATGGCTTTGCCGACCTCGGCGTTCTTCCATGTCGCCGCCTGAGCGTAGGAGGTGACCAGGCCCGGCATCAGGCCGATATTCAGTTCCGCCACTTCGCCGCCAGCGTAGGGTAGCGGGTACAGCGTCAGGTCAAGGGCACCGCGGCGAATCGCGGAGAACTGCGCGTTGGTCTTCATCAGCGAGGAGCCGGGATAGATCTGGAACTTGAGAGTACCCTTGGTGCGCTTCTCGACTTCTGCGGCGAACTTTCGTGTCAACCGGTCACGGAAATCACCCTCGTCGATAGTGCCGCCTGGAAACTGGTGGGAAATCTTGAGCACATTGGCATCGGCGAAAGCCGGGGTGCCGGTGCAGGCCAGAATGGCGGCGGCCAGGGTACCGATCAGGAAATTGCGACGCATGGATGTCTCCTCTTTGGTGGGTTGTCTGTGTTTTTATTGCTGCTCTTGTCAGTCGCGGGCAAGGCGTCGTATCGCAGCGCTGGTGGCGATTTCCCCGCTAGCTGTGTACGCCTCAACGTTCCCTTCGAGTTCGCCGAGATCATAGTAGTAATTGACCATCAGGCCGAAGGATTGTTTGAGTCCCTTGACCGAATTGTCCGCGAGGTAGTTGATTTGCTCGATACGTGCGCCATTGGCGAGGTGGAAGCGACTGACAGCGTCGAAGGGACTGTCGCCTGATTCATCGTCCGTCTTTTTGCGGGGTTGCTTGGCCTGCAGCAGGTAGCGTCCGGCGAGACGAAGCAGCGGGTCGCGCAGGGTGCGCGCCTGCTTGGCGTCCTTGGCCCAGTCGCCGATTGCCAGGGTTTCCGCATCGAGTGGGCAGTGAACTTCGGCAAGGATCTCCGGGTGACGCTTGATCCAGCTGGCCAGTTGCGGCAGCGGCGACAGCGTGGCGAAGGTCTTGAGCCGGGGGAAATCGCGGCGCAGATCGTCGATGACCCGCTTCAGCAGGAAGTTACCGAACGAGACACCGCGCAGCCCGGTCTGGGTGTTGGATATTGAGTAGAAGATTGCCGTATCGGCATGCTGCGCGTCGAATACCGGCGCCGCCTCGTCAAGCAATGCCTGGACGTTGCCTGCAAGACGATCGGTGAGGGCGATCTCGACGAAGATCAGTGGCTCGGTGGGCATGCGCGGGTGGAAGAAGGCATAGCAGCGCCGGTCCGAGTCGAGACGGTTCTTGAGGTCGTCCCAGGAGCGAATTTCGTGCACGGCCTCGTACTGGATCAGTTTTTCCAGCAGCGCCGCCGGTGAATTCCAGGTGATGCGCTGCAAGTCGAGGAAGCCGACGTCGAACCAGGCGGTCAGGCGTGCCTCGAGTTCGCGGTCGAGCACCGCAAGTTCGGTGTCATTCTCCAGGAAGTGCAACAGATCTGCACGCAGATCCACCAGGAACTTGATGCCCTGGGGAATGGCATTGAACTGGGTCAGCAGGCGGATACGCGCCGAGCGCATGGCTGCGCGCAGGCCAGCTTCTGCGTCCCACTGACCGACAGTGCCGACGGCCGCTTGGTAGACGGCATGGGCCGCCGCGACAAGCTTGGGGTCGGGACCAAACTCGAGGGCGATAAGGCGCAGGAACTCGTGGCGTGCTACGGGGCCCAGGCCGAGATAGGTTTCTGCCAGATGTCCCGCGCGCGTCCGCGTCGTTACTTCGCCGCCGCGGGCTTCGACGCACTCGCGCAACTGCGCCATCAGTTGGCTGCGCTCCCTGGCCGAAAAACTGTTCTTCGCTGCGGGGGACACCTTGCCGCGCAGCGCACGCATCACCGACGAGCCGATCACATGCCGGAGCCAGGGTTTGCCCGCTGGCTGAGTGAGAAATGGTTGATCCCTGGAGGATTGACTGGTGGCATGGGTGAGGTGCTGATGCGACATATTTTGGGGCGGTTGGTGTGCAAGACTATACTGTAAACCCTTGCAGCGACCACCAAGCCGATTATCATTTTCGATCTGTGAATCCCCTTCTCCACCATGTCGACCTGATTACCCGCCACCGCAGTCGTGGGCCGGTCGAGGTAGGAGTGGTCACCGCAGTGAATGAGGCTCTGGGCGCGATCCGTACCGAGTTGTATAAAGTTTTCATGCCGCCCGGCGATGTGCTGATCGGGCTGTCGGCGGAAATTGAGGCAGGCTCATCTACCGCCGTTACCTACGATGATGGTTTTTCCTGGCCGCACGGTATTGGTTCGATCGAGAAACTGCCCCACCTGCAGGCTTGCTTCGGTAGTGATAAGCCGGCCATCGAATGCCTGCCGAATGGTGACTCGCGCCTGATCCTGCTGCTGAGAAACGAGCAGCACGAGCCTTATGCCTTTTTAGTGGTGGTGCGTTCCATCCCGCTGGCTATTGCAGATATCGATATCGTCCGTGGCTTTGCCGCCCTGCTGAAAAATTGTTTGTCCTTGCTCGACTACAGTGAAACCGACACGCTTACCCGGCTGCTCAACCGCAAGACCTTCGACGAATACCTGATCAAAATTCTGGCCAATATCCCGCGGCAGGAGGATGTCGGGTCGGGCGCGTTGCACCTGCCGCAGCGGCGCCATGCCCACCCGCAGGCGTGCGATCACTGGCTTGGCGTGATGGACATCGACAAATTCAAGACGATCAACGATCGTTTCGGTCACCTCATTGGCGATGAAGTGTTGATTCTGATGGCCAACTTGATGCGTGAAAGTTTCCGCGTGCAGGACAAGCTGTTTCGCTTTGGCGGCGAAGAATTTGTCGCGCTGTTGCGCCCCGCCGAGTTTGCCCATGCCAAAGGCACGTTCGAGCGCTTTCGCACCCGTGTCGAAAATTTCGAATTTCCTCAGGTTGGCCGGGTTACCGTCAGCGCCGGCTTCACGCGCATCACGATTGGTGACACGCCTTCCATCATTCTCGATAGCGCGGACGAGGCGCTCTACTATGCCAAGGGGCATGGACGCAATCAGTGCCACGCCTATGAAACCCTGGTTGCCGAGGGAAAATTGCAGCCCCTGCAGCTGCAAATATCAGAGCTCGAATTGTTCTAGCCTACCCCGGTCCAGCGCAGGATCGGTGCCCATTGCTCCCAGTCCTGAGTGCCGCGCGAAGCCGGCAGATCAAAGATCGTCAGGCCGTGGGCGGCGGCCTGCACGTAGTTCTGCGTGTCGCGTAAGTGGGCGATCACCGGCAGGCCGGTATTCAGCAGGAAGCGCTCAAGTTCGCCGGCAGCGCGCGTACGCGCATCGACACGCATGCCAACCACGGCGATTTCCACCTGGTGCTTGCGCACCTGTTTTTCGGCCAGCAGTTCGTCGAGAAAATGGCGCGTGGCAAGGATGTCGAACAATGAGGGTTGCAACGGAACGATGATGCGATCAACCCACTTCAGCACCTGCACGAGTTTCTTGCCGTGTAGTCCGGCGGGCGTGTCGAGCACTACATGCGTGGCATCTGCGGGCGGTCGTGCCGGCTGGCCCGGCTGGATATCCCAGGTGGCGATATAAGGTAGCGCAGGGGAGCGCAACCGCAGCCATTCGCGGGACGACTGCTGGCGATCGATATCACCCAGCATCACGCGTTGCCCACTCTTTGCGAGCCAGCCGGCCAGATTGGTCGCCAGCGTGCTTTTGCCAGCGCCGCCCTTCGGGTTGGCGATCATGTAGGTCTGCATTATCTTTAGGGCAGCAATATTGTCGAGCCGGTGGTCTTGCGAGCTTCGAGGTCGATGTGTGCCTGCGCCGTATCCTTCAGCGCATAGGTCTGATTGACTTCGATTCTGACTTTGCCGGCACTGACCATGTCGAACAGTTCCTGCGCGCTTTTCAGCAGGTCGGTACGCTTGGCGATGTAGGTGAACAGCGTTGGGCGTGTCAGAAACAGTGAGCCGCGTTTGGAGAGTTCCTGTGTATCCACCGGTGCCACGGGACCGGCCGACTGGCCGAAGGTGACCATCATGCCTAGCGGGCGCAGGCAGTCCAGCGATTTCATGAAGGTATCGGCGCCGACCGAGTCATACACCACAGGCACGCCTTCGCCACCGGTGATTTCCTTGACCCGTGCGACAAAATCATCGCGGGTATAGACGATCGGGTGATCGCAGCCATGTGCCTTGGCGAGCGCGGCTTTTTCATCCGAGCTGACCGTGCCGATTACCGTGGCACCCAGTGCCTTGGCCCATTGGCAGACGATGAGGCCGACGCCGCCGGCTGCCGCCTGGATCAGGATCGTGTCACCGGTTTGAACGCGATAGGTGCGCCGTAGCAGATATTGCGCAGTCATACCTTGCAACATCATCGCGGCGGCAGTCTTGCAGTCGATGCTGTCCGGTAACGTCACCAGCCGGTCGGCCGGTATGTTGCGCACTTCGGCATAGGCGCCGGGCGGCCCCCCCGCATAAGCCACGCGGTCGCCTACTTTTACTTCGGTGACGGCGCTGCCGATGGCTTCGACCACGCCCGCACCTTCCAGCCCCAGACCACTGGGCAGTTGCAGTGGATAACGGCCACTACGGAAATAAATGTCGATGAAGTTGAGACCGACCGCCTCGTGGCGTACGCGCGCCTCATTGGGTGCCATCTCGCCAACGCCGACTTCTTCCCAGCGCAGGACTTCCGGACCGCCGGTTTCATGGATGCGGATTGCATGGTGCATGGCAGGATTCCTTTCTTCTTTCTATGAACGCAGATGGTTGGCATCCACCACGGCGAGAGCAGTCATATTGACCAGCCGACGCACGGTGGCGGTAGAGGTAAGAATATGCACCGGCTTGGCTGCGCCGAGCAAAATCGGGCCGACGGTGATGCCATCGCCATTGGTTTCCTTCAGGAGATTGAAGGCAATGTTGGCGGCATCGACGTTGGGCATGATCAGCAGGTTGGCTTCGCCCTTGAGCCGGCAGCCGGTATTCAGGCGTGAGCGCAGGGCTTCATTGAGCGCGGCATCGCCATGCATTTCGCCATCGACTTCCAGTTCGGGTGCGCGTGCAGTAATAATTTCCAGTGCACGGCTCATCTTGCGCGTCGCATCCGAGGGCACGCTGCCGAAGTTTGAGTGGGAGAGGAGCGCCACCTTGGGAATGACGCCGAAGCGGCGCACTTCTTCGGCCGCCATCAATGCCAGGTCGGCGACGAGGCCGGCATCCGGATCTTCGTTGACATAAGTGTCGCAGATGAACAGGGTGTGGCGCGGCAACAGTAGCAGGTTCATTGCCGCGAAGCAGTGGGCGCGGGGCTTCAGGCCGATGATCTCCTCGATATGGCGCAGGTGCTGGGCGTGGCGACCGACCATGCCGCAGATCATGGCATCGACATCGCCACGCCGCAGCAGCATTGCGCCGATCAGCGTGGTGTCGGAGCGCAGCGCCTGCTTGGCCATTTCCGGCGTGATGCCCTGGCGACCCATCAACTGGTGATACTCGGTCCACAGGTCGCGGTAACGCGGGTCGGAAAGCGGGTTGACGACCTCGAAGTCGACGCCAGCCCGGATGCGTAGCCCGGCCCGCAGCACGCGATGTTCGATCACCTCGGGGCGGCCGATCAGCACGGGGTTGGCGAGTCCTTCATCCTTGACTACCTGCACCGCGCGCAACACCCTCTCGTCCTCGCCTTCGCAGTAGATGACCCGCTTGGGGCTTTCCTTGGCGGCGGCGAAAACCGGTTTCATGACGAAGCCGGAGTGGTAGACGAAGCTGTTGAGCTGATCACGATAGGCGTTCAGATCGGTGATCGGGTGGCTCGCGACGCCGGAATCGGCTGCCGCCTGCGCCACGGCGGGCGCGATTTTCACGATCAGGCGTGGGTCGAAAGGCCGTGGAATCAGGTATTCCGGACCGAAGGCAAGCGCCTCGCCGCCATAGGCCAGCGCCACCACGTCGGAAGCCTCGGCCTGCGCCAGTTCGGCGATGGCGCGCACGGCGGCAAGCTTCATCTGCTCGGTAATGGTTGAAGCACCGGCATCCAGCGCACCGCGAAAGATGAAGGGGAAACACAATACGTTGTTGACCTGATTCGGGTAATCCGAGCGGCCGGTGGCGATGATGGCGTCGTCGCGCACCGCCTTGATTTCTTCGGGCAGGATTTCCGGCGTCGGGTTGGCGAGCGCGAGGATCAGCGGGTTTACCGCCATCTTCGCCACCATTTCTTTCTTCAATACGCCGCCGGCCGAGAGGCCGAGAAAAACGTCTGCGCCCTCGATCACCTCGGCCAGTGTGCGGGAATTGGTCTTCTTGGCGTAGCGAGCCTTGATCGGGTCCATGTCCTCGACACGGCCTTCATAGGCCACACCCTTGATGTCGGTGACCCAGATGTTTTCAACCTTGACGCCGAGATTGACGAGCAGATCGAGGCAGGCCAGCGCGGCGGCACCGGCGCCGGAGGTCACCAGCTTGACTGCACCGATATCCTTGCCAATAAGCTTCAAACCATTGAGAACCGCCGCGCCGACGACGATGGCCGTGCCGTGCTGGTCGTCGTGGAACACTGGGATTTTCATGCGCTCGCGCAACTTGGCCTCGATGTAGAAACATTCCGGCGCCTTGATGTCTTCGAGGTTGATGCCGCCGAAGGTCGGCTCCATCGCGGCGATGGCGTCGATCAGTTTGTCGGGGTCGTTTTCAGCCAGTTCGATGTCGAAGACGTCGATGCCGGCAAACTTCTTGAACAACACCGCCTTGCCCTCCATCACCGGTTTTGCGGCAAGCGGGCCGATATTGCCCAGGCCCAGCACGGCCGTGCCGTTGGTGATGACGCCAACCAGATTTGCGCGCGACGTCAGCCTGCTGGCCTGCGCCGGATCGGCGACGATGGCATTGCAGGCGGCGGCGACGCCTGGTGAATAAGCCAGCGCGAGGTCGCGTTGATTGGTCAAACCCTTGGTCGGAACGACGGAGATTTTTCCGGGGGTGGGAAACTCGTGGTA
>CAIYZZ010000357.1 GCA_903930805.1 uncultured Rhodocyclaceae bacterium
AGGATATTCTTCAGCCAACTCTCGCCATAAACATGCTCCAACTTCGTTTGCGAAAAGTCTACCGGGGATATCCCTCCCGAATTCGGTACTGAAGCTATCTTGCCATCGACGACCTTGAAGACCGCAGCGATACTGACCGACTCGTGTTCGTTGAGTGCGCTGTAGCATACGTTCAGCGCAGAGAACTCGGTCGTTTCGCGCCCATTCATTAGCGCTACCACGTTAATGGCACAGGCCTTTGCCTGCGTGTTAGCCGAGTAAGCTGACTTAGGCATTCCCGGTCCGGCCGAAGGTGGCGCACAAGAATCGCCGATGACATGAATAAACTTTTGCACACTGGACTCGAATGTTGTTGGATCCACCGGGCACCAGCGTTTATTGGCATCGGTCAATCCGGCAGTCAGTGCAATTCGACCGGCGCGCTGCGGCGGGATAAGGTTTACGACAGCTCCCTTGAAATCATCAATACCGCCGACGCTGAGCGTCTTGGTTTTGACGTCAATGTGAGTAACCTCTTTTTTCGGCACGTATTCGATGATGTCCTTGTAGAACGTACTCCAAGCCTTGGTGAAGAGAGGTTTTTTCGACACCACATCTTGGTTGGCATCAAGCAGCAGCAGCTTTGATTTCGGCTTGTGTGCTTTGAGAAAACTGGCGAAGAGGCAAGCGCGCTCATAGGGGCCGGGCGGGCAACGATAGGGCATCTCGGGAGCACTGATGATCACCGTGCCACCGTCGGGCATCGATTCCAGTTGTTTCCGCAGCAGCGTAGACTGCTCTCCCGCCTTCCAGGCATGCGGCATGACAGACGGCGTATTGGCATTGTAGCCATCGATTTCTTCGGTACGGAAATCGACGCCCGGGGAAACAATCAGCCGATCATAGCTCAGTTTGCCACTCTTCATGGCTACCACTTTGGCGGCCGGGTCAATACTAGTCACCTCGTCATAGACCATCTTGATTCCATGATTGGCGGCCAGCTTGTCATACCCGATCGTCAGGGTTGATAAATCTTTGTACATTCCGGCGATATACAGATTACTGAACGGGCAGGACACGAATTGACGCTCTTTCTCGATCAGCACCACTTCGATTGTCGGATCAAGCCTGCGAACAAACTTGGCGGCAATGGTGCCGCCAAATCCGCCGCCTATTACTACAACGCGACGACTGGTCTTGGCCATCAACTCGGCTGCGCTGGAAATCATCGGTAGGCCACCCGCAGTGGCGCCAGCTCCGAGGAGCTTCAAAAAACTTCTACGATCAACGGTCATGATGTAGCTTTCCCCCTCATTTCACACTGGCATAGAAATGGGCCAGATCGTCCATTTCTTCTGCAGATATAAGTTTCATACGGTTGGCCATGTTCTTCGTCATCTGACGTTTGCCAGATTGGTAGTCTTCAAACTGGATCTGCAAGTATTTAAGCCATTGCCCCGCCATAATCGGCGTTCCCTCGTCCTTGAACGTCTTGCCCTGGTCGGTGTGGCACTTTCCGCAATGTTGTTCTGCCACCTGTGCACCCTTGGCGGCTTTAGCGTTGTCAACGCTTTGCTCCGTTTTAAATGTTTTCTGCTTGGCGAAGAAGCCCGCCATGGCCTCGAATTCGGCATCGGTATAACCCTTTGCCAGACGGCCCATGACGGTGGATGGGCGTTCGCCACTCTTGAATTCTTTCATCGACTGGATGAACGCATCTTTCTGCTGGCCGGCGAAACTGGGCACGCTCAATCCAACACTTGCTCCGTCGTCACCATGGCAACCGCCGCACGCAAAAGAAAGCATCTCTGGAGACGGTTGTCCTGCCAAAGCACATGATGATGCTGAGAATGCAATTGCAACAAACAGTCGCAATTTTAAGTCGATTAGCATAACAATCCCCCTTTGTTATTTCACAAAATAGTGAAGTTGTGAAACGTATATCAAGTTAGCCAGAAACGGAAATCACATCTTGCAATGCTGACATCTATCTTTAGTATGTAAGAACATTTGAGTCTACTGATAAGCCTTTAGCCAGCGTTGTGAGCAGCCCGGATGCCCCGTGGCCAATGGCGGCGGTACAGTGAAAGCGAGACGGCGGTGTTACGAGTGCCGTCCCGCCAGCGCCGACTTTTTCAGGCGAACTCGACCAGCAGATCCTTCGCGTTCACGCTTTCGCCGTGGCGGGCGTGAATGGCATGAACAACGCCCTCGCGTTCGGCCGTGAGCATGGTCTCCATCTTCATTGCCTCGATCGACACCAGGGCATCACCCTTCACCACCTTCTGCCCGACATGCGCCGCAACGGTAACGATGGTGCCCGGCATCGGTGCGCCGAGATGCTTCGGATTTCCCTCCTCGGCCTTCGGTTTTGTCTTGATGCCGGCGAGACCGGCCTTGGCCACGCGGATCACGCGTGACTGGCCGTTGAGTTCGAGGAAAACCTTGATCTGGCCGTCGTCGTCCGGCCCGGCAGTGCCCTGCTGCGAGACGATCAGGCTCTTGCCGCGTTCGAGGTCGATGCTGATTTCCTCGCCGGTCTGCAGGCCGTAGAAGAAAGCTGGTGTTGGCAACATTGACACATCGCCGTAGTGGCTGCGGTGGGCGGCATAGTCCTTGAATACCTTGGGATACATCAGATAGGAGGCGAGATCGGTGTCACTGATCTTGTGGCCCGCGCCCGCCTCGGCCTCGGCGCGCTTCGCTTCCAGATCGACCGGCGGCAGCGAATCACCAGCGCGTCCGGCGAGCGGTTTCTCGCCCTTCAGCACCTTTTTCTGCAGCTCGGCAGGGAAGCCGTCGGGCGGGAAGCCCAGTTCACCTTTCATCAATGAAATGACGGAGTCGGGGAAATCGATCTCGCGCACAGGGTCGCGCACGTCGGCGGACTTGAGCCCGTTGGCAACCATGAACAGCGCCATGTCGCCGACGACCTTCGAGGTCGGCGTCACCTTGACGATATCGCCGAACAGCAGGTTGACGTCGGCATAGGTCTGCGACACCTCACCCCAGCGGTGCTCGAGGCCCATGGCGCGGGCTTGTTCGCGCAGGTTGGTGTATTGGCCGCCTGGCATTTCGTGGCGGTAGACGTCGGCGGTGCCGGAGCGGATGTCGGCCTCGAAGGGCGCGTACTGGCGGCGCACACCTTCCCAGTAGTGCGACAAGCTCTGTATCGCATCGAAACCGATGCCGGGGTCGTGTTCCGAGCCGGTTAGCGCAGCAGCGATGGAGCCAAGGTTGGGCTGCGAGGTGAGGCCGCTCATTGAGTCCAGTGCGCCATCGACGGCATCGCAACCAGCTTCGACCGCAGCCAGTACCGAGGCGGCGGCAATGCCGCTGGTGTCGTGGGTGTGGAAGTGCAGCGGCAGACCAACTTCCTGCTTGAGAGTGCGCACCAGTTCGCGGATCGCGCGCGGCTTGCATACGCCGGCCATGTCCTTGATGGCAAGGATGTGGGCACCGGCCTTCTCCAGTTGTTTGGCGAGGTCGACGTAATACTTCAAGTTGTACTTGGGCCGTGATGTGTCGAAGAGGTCACCGGTGTAGCAGATCGCCGCCTCGCACAGCGCACCGGATTCGATCACCGCGTCCATCGCCACGCGCATGTTGTCGACCCAGTTGAGCGAGTCGAAGACACGGAAGACGTCGATGCCTTCCTTGGCCGCCTGCTGCACAAAGTAGCGTACGACGTTGTCTGAATAGTTGGTGTAGCCGACCGCGTTCGAGGCGCGCAGCAGCATCTGGAATAGCACGTTCGGCACGGCCTCACGCAGACGCGCGAGGCGCTCCCAAGGATCTTCCTTGAGGAAGCGCATGGCGACGTCGAAGGTGGCACCGCCCCAGCATTCGAGCGAGAACAACTCCGGCAGCATGCGCGCGTAGTGCGGGGCGATCTCGGTCAGGTCGTGGGTGCGCATGCGTGTGGCGAACAGCGACTGGTGCGCGTCGCGCATCGTGGTATCGGTGAGCAACACGCGCTGCTCGTTCTTCATCCATTCAGCGAACTTCGTCGCACCCAACTGGTGCAGACGGTCACGGGTGCCGGCCGGTGGCTTGACGGAAAGATCGCACATCGATACAGGTGGCTTGATTGGCTTGGCCAGAGGCAACGGCGGCAATGTGCGCCCCTTCATCTCCGGGTTGCCATTCACCGTGACTTCGCCGAGGAATTTCAGCAGCCGCGTCGCGCGGTCGCGACGTTTCTGAAACGTGAACAACTCCGGTGTCTCGTCGATGAAGCGCGTGGTGCACTCGCCCGAGCGAAACAAGGGATGGGCGATGACATTTTCAAGGAACAACAGATTGGACGATAGGCCACGGACGCGAAACTCTCGCAGCGCACGGTCCATGCGGCGCGCCGCCTCGTCGGGCGAATGGCCCCAGGCGGTCACCTTGACCAGCAGCGAGTCGGAGTAGGGCGTGATCACCGCGCCGGAATAGGCAGTGCCACCATCCAGGCGAATGCCGAAGCCGGCCGGACTACGGTAGACGCCGATGCGGCCGTAGTCGGGTGTGAAGCCGTTTTCCGGATCTTCGGTGGTAATGCGGCATTGCAGGGCATGGCCGTTGAGGCGCACTTCCTCCTGCCGTGGCACATAGGAATCCTCGTCGCCGATCGTTGCACCCTCAGAGATGCGAATCTGGGCCTTGACGATGTCGACGCCGGTGACGAGTTCGGTCACCGTATGCTCGACCTGGATACGCGGGTTGACCTCGATGAAATAGAACTTGTCGGTGTCGGCATCCATGAGGAATTCAACAGTGCCGGCATGGGTGTAATTAGCCGCCCGTGCCAGTCGCAGCGCGGCATCGCAGAGTTCGGTACGGCGTTGTGAGGAAAGGTAAGGCGCCGGAGCGCGCTCGACGACCTTCTGGTTGCGCCGCTGCACCGAGCAATCGCGCTCGAACAGATGCACACGGTTGCCGTGCGTATCGCCCATCACCTGCACTTCGACGTGACGGGCACGGCGCACGAGCCTTTCCAGATAGACCTCGTCGTTGCCGAAAGCAGCCAGCGCTTCGCGGCGGGCAATATCCATGGCCGGGCCGAGATCGGCCTCGGTTTCGACGACCCGCATGCCACGTCCGCCGCCACCCCAACTGGCTTTCAGCATCAGCGGGTAACCGACGACGGCGGCTTGTTTTTTGGCTTCGACCAGATCGGCCGACAAAGCAATCGTCGCCGGCACCACGGGCACGCCGGCCTGCTGCGCGAGTTCGCGTGCGGATACCTTGTTGCCTAACAGGCGCATCACTTCCGGCTGCGGGCCGATAAAGACGATGCCGGCAGCGGCGCAAGCTTCGGCGAACTCCGGGTTCTCCGATAGAAAACCGTAGCCCGGGTGGATCGCGTCGACATGCGCCTCCTTGGCGATGCGGATGATGTCGGCAATGTCGAGGTAAGCCGCGATTGGCTTCTTGCCGGCACCGACCAGGTAAGACTCGTCTGCCTTGAAACGGTGCAGGGCGAAGCGGTCTTCATTGGAATAGATGGCGATGGTGCGGATGCCCATTTCGCTGGCGGCGCGCAGCACGCGAATGGCGATTTCACTGCGGTTGGCGACAAGGATGCTACGGATGTGTTTCATGATGGGATCGGAAGGAAGGATGGAAATTTCGGCCAAACGCGTATTTTAGTATTGCATCGCAGCATGCGGACAGTTTTTACAAGCCAAGCTGCGTTTTAACCTGCGGCCATTGGCGCCGGCTCACCGGCAAGCGTTCGGGCACGCCTTTCAAACAAAGCTCCCAATGCGGGTCGCCAGCATCTCCCGTGCCGTCACTTGCGCGCACCACCCCGGCGACAGCATCTGCCGCGACGAGGCAATTGCGATGGATGCGCACAAAGCGCAGCGCAAACTCGGTCTCGAGTTGGGCGAGCGGATCTTCCAGCAGGTACTCGCGTTCTACCGTGCGTGCGGTGACGTATTTCTGCTCGGCGCGCAGATAGAGCACGTCGGCCACCGGCACCAGCAGCACGTTGCCGCGCTCGACCACGCGCAGCCGTGTGCGCCCGGCGGGAGCCAGAGTTTGCAGCAAAAAGTCGGCGCTGGCCCCGGACAGTAATGAGCGGCGTGCCTTTTGCAATGATTCAAGCAGGCGCTGCGCGCGCACAGGTTTCAGCAGATAGTCGGCAGCAGCCAGTTCAAAAGCTTTCAGCGCAAACTCGTCGTGGGCGGTAACAAACACGACGGCGGGCGGATGGGGCAGGCCGGCCAATTGCTGCGCCAGTTCGATGCCATCCATGCGCGGCATGTTGATGTCGATGAGTGCGATATCAGCGGGGCTGCGCATCAGTAGTTCCAGCGCCGCCACACCATCGCCAGCCTCGCCGGCGATCCGGTGCGGGAAATCGATGGCGATGTCGGCCAGCAGCGCCCGCAGGCGCGCGCGCGCCGGAGGTTCATCATCCACGATGAGTATTTGGGCCGGTGCGGTCATGGCGCGCCGCGCTTTGGCAAATCGACGCGCACGCGATAACGGCCATCCGCGACTACGGTCTCCAGTCGCGCCTCGAGATCGTAAAACAGCATCAGCCGCTCGCGCAGATTATCCAGCGCCATGCGATTGCCGGATCGGTGCGAGTCCTCGCCCAGCCAGGGGTTGTCGATCTCGATGCGGACGCCATCGCGCGTGTCGTCAATCCGCACATTAATCTCACCCGGCGTCGGTGCCGGCTCGATGCCATGATGTACGGCGTTTTCCAGCAGGGGCTGCAGTAGCAGTGGCGGCGCCAGCACGTCATGCGGATAGTCACCCACCGTCCACACTACCCGCAGTCGTTCGCCAAGGCGCAGGCGTTCGATATCA
>CAIYZZ010000358.1 GCA_903930805.1 uncultured Rhodocyclaceae bacterium
CGCCTGCGTCAGGTCCTGCACAATCTGATCAACAATGCCCTGAAGTTTTCCGAACAGGGAAGTGTGACGGTGCGGGCATCGAGCGATGGCGAGCGCGTGCGCATTGAGGTGCAGGACACCGGTGCCGGCATCAGTCCGGAAGAACAGAAATTCATTTTCGAGAAGTTCCGCCAGAGTGAGGACTTCATCACGCGCAGTCATGAAGGGTCCGGCCTCGGGTTAACGCTGGCCAAAGAACTGGTCGAACA
This sequence comes from uncultured Rhodocyclaceae bacterium, assembly GCA_903930805.1. Lineage (GTDB taxonomy): Bacteria > Pseudomonadota > Gammaproteobacteria > Burkholderiales > Rhodocyclaceae > Sulfuricystis. The sequence goes on from CAIYZZ010000358.1 coordinate 249, forward strand.
CATGGGCGGTGAGATCGGTGTGGTGTCGACGCAGGGCGTAGGCTCGACGTTCCATATCGTGCTGCCGGCTACTGACAGAAAGGCTTGACGAAAATGACAGCGACGACAGCTACAGGCAGACGGGTTCTGGTGGTCGATGATGTGTTGATAAATCGCAGGCTGGCGACGGCGATCTTTACCAAACTGGGCTGGCAGGCCGCCGATGTGGATGGCGGCACCACCGCCCTCGGCTGGCTCGCGAGCAACCCGGCGGTTGACCTCATGCTGCTCGATATCAGCATGCCCGACCTGAGCGGCGAAGACCTTTGCCGGCAACTGCGCGCCAATCCCGCTTTCGCTGCATTGCCGATCGTGGCCTACACGGCGCACGCCATGCAGGTTGATATCGATCGTTTTCTGGCCAGCGGTTTCAATGCCGTGCTGATCAAGCCGATTACCATGCAGAGCTTGAAAGACGTGGTTACGGGACTCTTCCCATAATTGACCTTTTACCGATTTTCGTCATGACCCTTGCTACTAGCCACACCGGAAAATCCAACGCGTTATCGTTTTGGTGGTCTTACAATTTTATTGTCCTGTTGATCGCCGGCTGGGGATATGTCTCGTGGTTGGGTGCGGAGTATTACTACAAGCGGCTTGGCAATGATGTTTACCAGCAGGAATCGCAACTCGCCGGGCGGCAAGTGGAGCAGATTGCCAATAGCATCGGCGACAGCGTGGAACTGCTCAAGGGCATCCCGCTGGTGGTCGCTCGCGACAATGACACCCGTCGGGTGTTGCTGCGCTTCGGCGCGGCGGCAGTGCCCTCAACGCTGGATTACGAACAGCGCAAGCAACTTTGGACTCAGGACAGCATGCTCGGCGACTTGAACATCTCCTTGGGTGTTGTGGCGGCCAGTCTCAAGGCCGATGTGGTGTGGGTCATCAATGCGGCGGGGGATTGTGTTGCCGCCAGCAACGCCAGCACCCCCGTCAGCTTTGTCGGCACGAATTACGCCGACCGCGATTATTTCAAGCAAGCGCTCGCGGGACAGCCGGGCCATCAATATGCCGTGGGTCGCAAAAGCAAGATTCCTGGTCTGTTCTATTCCGCCCCGGTCTTCGAAAAAGACCGCTTCATCGGGGTCGCCGTCGTCAAGCGGGATATCGAGAAATTTAGTTTCCTGAAGAATCATGCGAACGCCTTTCTCTCCGATGCCAACGGGGTTATCGTCCTGGCATCAGACAAACAGCTCGAACTGCGTGCGCTTCCCGATGCGCCCAGCGCGAAACTATCTGCGGAGCAGAATCTGTTGCAGTATGGACGGCGGACATTGGATCCTTTGCGGATCACCCACTGGAAAGACGAACGATTTTCAGACGCCGTGCGTATCGAGGATAGTGAGTCGCCCGTAGTCCTCGCCGCAAAGAAATTGACCGAGGACGCCATCACCGTTCACGCGAGCCATTCATTGAGCGAGCTTGAGCGCCTCGACAGCGACCGGAATTGGCTCGCCTGTTTGCTTGCTGTTGCCGGTGGCATGTTGATTGTCGCCACGTATGTGATCAAACTCTACTTGCGCGAATCGCGTCGCCGCGAGCAGGACTCGGCGGAACTCGGCAGCAGGATCGGCGAGCTTAACCAGCGTTTTTCCCTTGCTGCGGATTCGGCCCGGATCGGGGTGTGGGATTACGTGCTGGCGGAAAACAAACTTATCTGGGATAAGTGGATGTATGTCCTGTATGGCGTGCGTGAGACGGACTCCCCTGCGGCTTATCAGATCTGGCGGGAGGGCATTCACCCGGACGACCTGGCGCGCGGTGACGAGGAGATAGGGCAGGCCGTGCGGGGAGAAAAGGAGTTTGATACCGAATTCCGGGTTGTCTGGCCGACGGGCGAAGTGCGGCACATCAAGGCTGCCGCGCATGTGCTGCGCGATGCCGACGGGAAAGCGCTGCGGATGGTCGGGATAAATTACGACATCACTGAACGTAAGCGGAACGAAGAAGAATTGCTGCAGGCGATGGATATGGCCGAATCCGCCAACCGGGCCAAAAGCTCATTCCTGGCCACCATGAGTCATGAGATACGCACGCCGATGAATGGCGTGATTGGCATGACCGGTTTGCTGCTGGATACCGACCTGACCGAGGAGCAGCGTGAATACGCCGAAATAGTCCGCATGAGCGGTGAAAACCTGCTGGGACTGATCAATGACATTCTCGATTTCTCGAAGATTGAAGCGGGCAAACTGAATATTGAAGTACTCGACTTTGACCTGCGAACCACCATGGAAGACACCGCCGACCTGCTGGCATTGCGGGCTGCGGCTGCCGGGCTGGAGTTGATCTGCCGGATTGATCCCGAAGTACCGCCGCATCTGAAAGGTGATCCCGGAAGACTGCGCCAGATCATCACCAACCTGACCGGTAATGCCATCAAATTTACCGAAAAGGGCGAAGTGGTGATCAGTGCGAAGCTCGACTCCGCAGCCGACGGTGTTGTCGTCATCCGCTTCGAGGTTCAGGATACGGGCATCGGCATACCGAAGGATCGGCAGGCGGCCATCTTCAGCCCCTTCACCCAGGCCGACGGGTCCACCACCCGCAAATACGGCGGTACCGGGCTGGGCCTGGCGATCAGCAAGCAGCTGACGGAACTCATGGGGGGGCAGATCGGTATTGAGAGCGAGGAAGGCAAAGGTTCCACCTTCTGGTTTACCGCCCGATTCGAGAAGCAGATCGATGTCGAGAAGCACCATTTGGCGGCTCAACATAACGTCGACATAAGCGAAGCGCGAATTCTGGTGATTGATGACAACGCCACCAACCGGGATCTGATGGCTGTTCTCTTGAGTAGTTGGGGCTGCCGGCACGAAACAACCGGCGCAGGAGAAACAGCCCTGATGCTTCTGCGCGATGCGGCGCAACAGAACAATCCCTTTCGCGTTGCCCTGCTTGACCAACAGATGCCTGGCATGGACGGCAGCGAACTAGGTCGCCGGATCAAGGCCGACCCCCTGCTGGAATCCACCTTGATGATCATGGTGACATCCATTGGCCAGCGCGGGGATGCTGCCGCTCTGGAACAGATCGGCTTTGTCGGGTATCTGGCGAAGCCGGTTCGCCAATCACAACTTTACGATTGTCTTGCGATTGTTTTGGCGAGGGCGGCGGGCAACGTAGCGGAAACAGAAATCGTCACCCGACACACCGTTGCGGAATACGCTAAACATGGATTTCGCATCCTGTTGGCCGATGACAATGTCGTCAATCAGAAAGTCGCGCAAATCCAGTTGAACAAGCTTGGCCACAAGGTCGATGTGGTTGCCAACGGGCTCGAAGCGGTCCGGGCGCTGGAGTTGATCGACTACGCCTTGGTGCTGATGGATTGTCAAATGCCGGAAATGGACGGCTTTGAAGCGACGGCCACGATCCGTATGGCGGGCTCGAAGGCCATCAATCATGCCGTGCCGATCATCGCCATGACCGCCAATGCAATGCAGGGCGACCGTGAGCGCTGTCTTGCCGTGGGCATGAACGATTACATCACCAAGCCGATCGACGTCGCACGGTTGTCGGAGGTGCTGTCGGTTTGGCTGCCGGAGGTAGCGACAGTGCCCGAGGCCGCCCATTGCACCCATTGCACCCATTGCGCCGTCCCGTCAGCGCCGACTTCTGAAATTGGGAACGTCAATCCGCAGGCCATCGATATGAAGTACCTGAATGATTTGTTTGGCGATGACGACGATGCAATTGATGAACTGCTCACAATCTTTCAGCAGTCCATGCAGCCGCTGAGTGAGCGCCTGAACCGCGAGGTGCGCGACCATGGCGACGGCTTGAAGAGTCTTGCCCACGAGCTTCGCGGTGCCGCAGCAAATATTGGTGCGCTGCCTCTGGCGGAACTCGGCGGACAGCTAGAGAATCATGCCGCCAGCGGCAACTGGGATGAAATCGAATCGCTCGCGTCCCGCATTGCCGACGAATTTCTCCGCACCAGCAATTTCGTCGCCGAACGTACCCAGCGCCTGAAAAGTTAAGCCATGCCACGTCTGCTTATTGTCGACGACAACGCCACCAGTCTCGTCTTGTTTCGCCGATCCGCCATCAGGCACTCGCGCTCGGTGCCCAGGACTTTTTCACCAAACCGGTGGACAAGATCGAATTCGTAACGAGGGTGCGAAATCTTCTCGCTTTACGGAGTGGCCCAAGGGCGAACCGGAGTCAACCAAGCAGCACATTCCAGCAAATTATGCGGCGCAGGGATTTGTCGAACCGGCTGTGCGGGTGTCCGGTAAAATCGGCGGATGAGTCCAAATCCCCTGATTCGCGCTGATCAATCTGCCCTCCTGGTTATCGATGTGCAGGAACGCTTGCTGTCCCACGTGCATGGCTGGCAGCGCATGCTTGGCCATATCGACTGGCTGGTGCAGGTGGCGCAGCGGCTGGACGTGCCGGTGGCGGCGACCGAGCAGTATCCGAAAGGCATCGGTCATACGCATGCGCAGGTGGCGGAACGCCTGCCGGCGGGGGCCACGGCTGAGAAGCTGCACTTTTCCTGCGTGGCGGGCAATTGCCTGCCGGGGCTGCCGGGTATGGATCGACTGCAGGTGGTGGTGTGCGGCATCGAGGCGCATGTCTGCGTGTTGCAGACGGTGCTGGAACTCGCCGCTGCCGGCAAGCAGGTGTTTGTCGTCGCCGAGGCCATCGGTTCGCGTGACCCAGAACACAAGGTGCTGGCGCTGGAACGCATGCGCGCCAATGGTGTTACCCTCGTCTGTCGTGAGATGGTGGCCTTCGAGTGGTTGGGGCAGTCCGGTACGGCGCAATTCCGCGATATCAGCCAAAATTTTCTGAAATAAATCCTGAAATAATGCGCATCCTCCTTTCCAACGACGACGGCTATTTTGCGCCCGGTCTTGCGGCCTTGGCCGATGCCATGCGCGGCATGGGCGATATCACCGTGGTGGCGCCAGAGCGCAATCGCAGCGGTGCGTCCAACTCCCTCACGCTTGACCGCCCGCTGCATCTCAAGCAGGCTACCAACGGATTCCATTATGTGAATGGCACGCCCACCGATTGCGTGCATCTGGCGGTGACCGGCATGCTCGATCACGAGCCGGACATGGTGATGTCGGGCGTCAATCTCGGCCCCAACATGGGCGACGATACGGTGTATTCGGGCACGGTGGCGGCGGCGATGGAGGGCTATCTGCTCGGGGTGCCGTCGATCGCCGTGTCGCTGGGCAGTTTCGAGGGCAAGTATTTCACCACGGCCGCGCGCGTGGCGCGCGAACTGGCCGAGCGCTTCCGGGCGCAGCCCTTTGGTGCGCCGGTACTGCTCAATGTCAATGTGCCGGACGTTCCCTACGATGTGCTGGAGGGTTTCCGTATCACCCGCTTGGGGCGCCGCCACAAGGCCGAGCCGGTGGTAAAGCAAGTTTCGCCGCGTGGTGAGACGGTGTATTGGGTCGGTGCCGCCGGGGCGGCGGCCGATGCGGGTGAGGGAACGGATTTCCATGCCGTGGCCAACGGCTGGGTGTCGGTGACGCCGCTGCAGATTGACCTGACCCACGTCGGGCAGATGGAGCGGCTACGGAAATGGCTGGACTGATGAATGCCCTGAACGCATTCCCTGGCGTCGGCATGACCTCCGAGCGCACGCGCGGCCGCATGATCGAGCGCCTGCGTGAGCAGGGCATCTGTAACGAGCCGGTTTTGATGGCGATGGCGGCCGTGCCGCGCCATATTTTCATTGAAGAGGCAATGGCGCACCGTGCCTACGAAGACACCGCGCTACCGCTGATCCTCGGCCAGACCATTTCGCAGCCCTACATCGTCGCCCGTATGATCGAACTGCTGCTCGACGGGCGCGAGAAACTCGGCAAGACACTCGAAATCGGCGCCGGCTGCGGCTACCAGACAGCGGTGCTGGCACAACTGACGCGTGAGGTATTCGGTGTCGAACGACTTGCTCCGCTGCTGGCGCGGGCGCGCGAAAACCTCAAACAACTCAAGTTGGCACGCATTCGCCTTAAGCACGCCGACGGCATGGGCGGACTGCCCGAGGCGGCCCCCTTCGACAGCATCATCGTCGCTGCCGCCGGTGCCAGCGTGCCGCAGTCTTTGCTCGACCAGCTTGCCAGCGGCGGACGCCTCGTCATGCCGGTGGGTGGAGGAGAACAGGTGTTATGCATGATTGAAAAAACGCCGCAGGGTTACGTCGAAACGCGCTCCGATGCGGTGCGCTTCGTGCCTTTGCTGCCCGGAGTCGGCTGATGCTCAGGCTGGCCATTCTTCTGCTGACGCTGGCCTTGGCCGGTTGTGCCAGTACGTCGCCCGCGCCGGTGGCCGATGCCCGCCAGGGCGGCGGGGCCTCGGTCAAGCCGGGCGCTGCTGGCGAAAAGATTTATACCGTCAAGAAGGGCGATACGCTGAAAAATATCGCCCTTGCGCATGGTGTCGATCATCGCGATCTGGCGGCATGGAACAACATCGAGAACATCAACAGCATCAAGATCGGTCAGCAGCTGCGTATCGCGCCCACGCTTGCGCCGGCCGGTGCGCCGGCGAGCGAGGGCACCGAGGTGCGGCCGATTGCCATCGGTGGGCCGGTCGTCGCGCGCTCACTGGATAGCACGCCGTCTGGAACGGCTGGCACCGTCCCGCCAGCACCGACTTTTTCAGCCAATTCCGAAACGCTCAAGCGTGCGCCCAAGGGCGGCAAGCTGTCGTATTCCGAAGAAAACCTGGCACGGCTGAAAGCGCAAGGCGCTGCACTGGATCCGGCAACGCCGGCACCGGCTGTGCAGATGTCACAGACCGCGACAGCCCCGCCTGCTGAACGGTCGGCAGTCGAGAAGCCGACAGCACCTGCCAGCCCGTTGCCAGTAGCCAGCGAGATGGAGTTGGCCTGGCCAACGGCCGGAAAACTGCTGGGTAGTTTCAGTGAGAGTGGTGCAGGCGGACAGGAGGTGAGCAAGGGCATCGATATCGCCGGCAAGATTGGTGACCCGGTGCAGGCTGCAGCTGCTGGCAAGGTGATCTACGTGGGTGCCATGACCAAGTATGGAAATCTCGTGGTGGTGCTTCACAGCGGTGGCTACAGTTCGGTGTATGCCCACAATAGCCAGATCATCGTCAAGGAAGGCCAGATGGTGACGCGTGGGCAGAAG
>CAIYZZ010000359.1 GCA_903930805.1 uncultured Rhodocyclaceae bacterium
TAGGTTTCCGTCGTGCTGTCCGGTGCCACACCCTCTTCTTCAAGGTAGCCGGGTACCGTCTTGTCATCTATCACGCCGCTGGTGTATTGGGCACGGAAAGCATGGGCGTTGACGGCATTCTGGGCGATCGGACGGATGCTTTTAAGGACCTTCACCTTCTCGTCGCGCAGGTGTTCGGCTGCCATCGAAACCGGCGCTTCCATTGCCACCAGCGTCAGCAGTTGCAGCAGGTGGCTCTGAATCATGTCGCGCAGGGCACCCGCACCATCGTAGTAGCCGGCCCGCCCGCCCGTGCCCAGCTTCTCGGCATGAGTGATCTGCACATGGTCAATGTAGTGGCGGTTCCACAGCGGTTCGAGCATCAGGTTGGCGAAGCGGAACACCATGACGTTCTGCACCGTGCCCTTGCCCAGATAGTGGTCGATGCGGAAGATCTGCGGTTCGTTGAGGTGGCGATAAAGTCCCTTCTGTAGCGCCTGGGCACTGAGCAGGTCGTAGCCAAAGGGTTTCTCGATCACCACGCGCCGCGTGCCGTGCGTCTGCTTGAGCAACTCAACCTCACCCAGCTTGTCAATAATGCCGGGGAACATGGGGGGGGGCACGGCCATGTAAAACACCACGTTGCGCGGAAATTGGGGATCTTCGTCGAGCAGTTTCTTGAGCCCGAGGTAACTGCCGTCGCTGCCGGGGGGATTGGCGTGATAGAAAATCCGCGCGCGGAAACGCTCGAAGGTGGCCGGATCGTAGCCCTGCGGATACTTGGCCTTCAGCATCCCGGCCACTTCATCGATCCATTGTTCGCGGCTGCGCTCTTCGATGCTGGTGCAAAGGATGACCATCTTGTCGGGCAAGCGTCCCGCAGTTTCCAGACGGAACAGTGCCGGAATCAGCTTGAGGCGCGATAGGTTGCCACTCGCGCCGAAGATGACCAGAGTACTCGGCTCAATCGGTTTCATGATTGGTTCGATTTCACGGCGTGGCCACCGAAGGCGTTGCGCATCAGCGAAAGCAAACGGTAGCTGTAACCCTTTTTGTCCTGACTGGCAAAGCGCATCTGTAGTGCCAGCGTCAGCACCGGTGCAGCGATGCCCTGTTCGATGGAGTCGATTACCGTCCAGCGTCCTTCGCCGGAATCGGACACGAAGGGCGCGATATTCTCCAGGTTCTGATCGTTTTTCAGTCCGTCGGCGGTCAGGTCGAGCAGCCAGCTCCGCACCACCGAGCTATGACGCCAGAGTTCGGTGAGCTGCGCGAGGTCGTAATTGAATTCCTGTTTGCCCTTGAGCAGATCGAGCCCTTCGGCAAGTGCCTGCATCATGCCGTACTCGATGCCGTTGTGGATCATCTTCGAGTAGTGACCGGCGCCCACCGGCCCGACGTGCGCCCAACCCCGATCCGGCGCAGGCGCGAGCGCTTTGAGCACCGGTGCCATGATCTGTGCCACTTCCGGCGACGCTCCCACCATCAGGCAATAACCATTCTCCAGGCCCCAGACACCGCCCGAGGTGCCGGCATCCATGAAACCGATGCCCTGCTCCGCCAGCCAGGCGCCGCGCCGCTGGCTGTCCTTGAAATTTGAATTGCCACCATCGACAACGACATCGCCCCTGGAGAGCATCGGTGCCAGTTCCTTCAACTGGTTCTCGGTCGGATCGCCGCTCGGCAGCATCAGCCAGACAGCTTTGGGAGCAGGAAGTTTGCCCACCGCATCGGCGACCGACGTGGCGGCGATCATGCCGGCCTCGCCGGCCAGCCCGGCGACCACTTGCGCGTCGCGGTCGTAGCCGACGACTGCGATGCCGTTGCGACGCAGGCGCCGCACCATGTTGCCGCCCATTTTTCCCAGGCCGATCATTGCAATTGTTACCGGTGGCATGATGTTTCCTTCCCTCTAAGTGACGTTGTATGCTGCTGGCCATGCAGACAAGACAATCCTGCCGCTGGCACGTTTTCGCCGCTACCGATGCGTTGGCGCACAACGCAACGGACAGAATACTGCACGCCGCACAACAGGCCATTGCCCGCAGCGGCGCTTTTCATATTGTATTGGCGGGTGGCAGCACGCCACGCCGCATCTATCGTGAATTGAGCCGAATATCCACGGACTGGTCGCGCTGGCACATCTGGTTCGGCGACGAGCGCTGCCTGCCGCCGGACGCTACCGAACGCAACAGCCTTATGGCCGCTGAAGCCTGGCTCGACAAGGTGCCGATCCCTACGGCGCAAGTGCATGTAATTCCCGCCGAGCTTGGCCCGCACACCGCCGCAGCTGCCTATGGAAAAGCACTGGCCGGCCTGGGCGCATTCGATCTGGTGCTGCTGGGATTGGGCGAGGATGCCCATACCGCCAGTCTCTTCCCCGGCCACGACTGGGGCACGGGTGCCGAGGCGCCTGATGCCCTGGCGGTGTGCGATGCGCCCAAGCCGCCGCCCGAGCGCGTCTCGCTTTCCGCGCATCGCCTCGCCGCCACCCACGAGCTCGTATTTCTTGTCAGCGGCGAAGGCAAGCGGCAGGCGGTAACCGCGTGGCGCGCCAGCAGCCCCATCCCCGCCGCCGCCATCGCACCGACGAACGGCGTGGATATCCTGCTCGACTTCTCCTGACGACATTGCCTAGAGTTCCACCGGGGTCGGCGTCACCTTCCAGATATCGCGGCAGTACTCGGCAATGGTGCGGTCGGACGAGAACTTGCCCATGCGCGCGACGTTGAGGATGGACATGCGCGTCCAGCGAGCCGAGTCACGGTAGGCCGTACTCACCTGCTCCTGGCAGGCGATATACGCGGCATAGTCGGCGAGCAACAGGTAGGGGTCTTGCCGCAGCAGGTTATCGATCAGCGGCTGGAAGGTACTCCGGTCGCCGTGCGAGAACATGCCGCTGCCGATGATGTCGATGACGCCCTTCAATTCGAGATTGCCGTTGTAGATGTCCCACGGCCGGTAACCGTCGGCCAGCGTACGATCCACCTCCTCGGTGTCGAGACCGAAAAGGAAGAAATTATCGGCACCCACCTCCTCGCGGATTTCAACGTTCGCGCCGTCGAGCGTGCCGATGGTGAGCGCACCGTTCATTGAAAACTTCATGTTGCCGGTGCCCGAGGCTTCCTTGCCAGCGGTGGAAATCTGTTGCGACAGGTCGGCGGCCGGATAAACCCCTTGTCCGCATTTGACGCTGAAATTTGGCAGGAAAACCACCTTGAGCCGCCCCGCCACATCGGGATCGCGATTCACCACCTCGCCGACGGCATTGATCAGGCGGATTATCAGCTTCGCCATGGCATAGCCGGGTGCCGACTTGCCGCCGAAAATGAATGTGCGCGGCACAATGTCGCTAGACGGATTGCACTTGATGCGGTTGTAGAGCGTGACGATGTGCAGCACGTTAAGGTGCTGGCGCTTGTATTCGTGGATGCGCTTGACCTGCACGTCGTAAAGGCTCATCGGATCGACGATGACGCCGCAGCGCCGGGCAATGGTCGCTGCCAGTGCCGCCTTGCGCTCGCGCTTGATCGCACTCCAGCGAGCCTGAAATACCGGATCATCAGCGTAGCGTTCCAGTGCGCGCAACTTGGACAGGTCATGCTCCCACTCGGGGCCAATGGTTTCGGTGAGCAGCGCAGTCAGCCCCGGGTTGCTCAGCATGACGAAGCGGCGTGGCGTTACCCCGTTGGTCTTGTTCTGAAACTTGTGCGGCCAGAGTTCATAAAAGTCGTGCAGCACGGTTTCCTTGAGCAGGCGGCTGTGCAGTTCGGCGACACCGTTGATGGCGAAGCTGCCGACGCAGGCCAGGTGCGCCATGCGGATGTAGCGCGGCCCACTCTCATCGATGATCGAAAGCTGTGCAACGTGGTTGGCATCGAACGGGAAACGCAGGCGCACCTCGTCGAGAAAGCGCGCATTGATCTCGTAGATAATTTCAAGGTGGCGCGGCAGCAGCGTCTGGAACAGCGGAATCGGCCATTTTTCCAGCGCTTCGGGCAGCAGCGTGTGGTTGGTATAGGCGAAGGTGTTGCGTGTCACATGCCAGGCCGCGTCCCATTCCATGTGATTCTTGTCCAGCAGCAGGCGCATCAACTCAGCCACGGCGATGGCCGGGTGCGTGTCGTTGAGCTGGACACTGAATTTCTTGTGAAAACTCTCGAGTGGCAGACCGGTACTACAGTGGATGCGCAACATGTCCTGCAATGAGCAGGTGACAAAAAAATGTTGCTGCAACAGGCGCAAGCGCTTGCCGATCTCGGGCTCATCGTTCGGGTAAAGCACCTTGCTGATGGTTTCCGAACGCACCTCGCGCATTACCGCACCGTAGTAATCACCACGGTTGAAGGCGTGGAAATCGAAACCCTCCGAAGCCTCGGCCGTCCACAGCCGCAACAGATTCACCGTATTCACGCCATGCCCGAGAATGGGCGTGTCGATGGCGATGCCATGAAAGGTCTCGCTCGGTATCCAGCGCACCCGCAGCCTTCCGGCGTCATCCGTGAATTGTTCGGTATGGCCGCCGAGTTTCACCTCGTAAGCAATATTGGGGCGGCGCACTTCCCAGGGGTTGCCGTAACGCAGCCAGTTGTCGGTGGTTTCGAGTTGCTCGCCATTCTTGATGACCTGGTTGAAGATGCCGAACTCATAGCGGATGCCATAGCTGATGGCAGAAATTTCCAGTGTTGCCAGCGAATCCATGAAGCAGGCAGCCAGGCGGCCGAGGCCGCCGTTGCCCAGTCCTGGCTCTTCCTCATGCTCGATCAGTTCATCGAGATCGAGCCCCAGGCCGGCCAGCGCCTTGCGCGTGCTCTCCTCGATGCCAAGATTGAGGAGGTTGTTGCCCAAGAATGGGCCGGGCAGATATTCGGCGGACAGATAGCAAACCGTGCGCGGATTGGCTTGCTGATAGGTGCGGATCGTGCTAACCCATCGATGCAACATGCGGTCACGCACCGTGAACGCCAAGGCCTTGTATTTGTCATTGAGCGAGGCGACCTCGAGGAAACGCCCCTGCACGTAGAAAAGGTTGTCGAGAAATGCCAGACGGATGGATTCTTCAGATAGTCCCGTGCGAATGCTTTTGTTGTCGGCGTCCAGCTTTTTTGCGCGCATGCGATTCCCCTTGGATTAGGGGGCGAATTTTGCAGCATATGCGCGCGATGACAAAGCTGCAGTGCAGCAAAGCTGGCGGTTCTGCCGTCCCCATCTTGGCGGCGGCGGAACGGCTAATGCCGTCCCGCCAGCGCCGACTTTTCAGAAAAGGCTGACTGGATGACACAATCACTCACTCTGTTTTTCATACACTGACGTCCAATCGATTATCATCGAACCCGCCATGAACGTCATCGATATCTCAACCCGTAACCGTCTGACCGATTACTGCCGCGATCACTGCATTCGCCGGTTGTCGTTATTTGGCTCCCAAGCAACGGGATCCGCACGCCCCGATAGCGATATTGATCTGCTCGTCGAATTCGACCCCGGTATGGAACCCGGATTGATCGGGCTGGCCGCAATGGAATCTGAGCTATCCAGCCTGTTGGGAGACCGAAAGGTCGATCTGCGCACTCCGCGTGAACTCAGTCGCCACTTCCGCGAGCAGGTCATGCGCGACGCCTTGGTGCAGTATGCCGCCTGAAGACCGGGTACGCCTGCTGCATATGATCGAGGCCGCCGACAATGCGATGAGCTTTGTTGCCGACAAAACGCTTTCCGAACTGAAGCAGGATCGTAAAACCCTGTTTGCCGTCATCCGTTGCGTCGAAATCATTGGCGAAGCCGCATCGAAAATATCGGAACCGATGCGTACCTCCGCGCCCGACATACCGTGGAGTGCCATCGTGGGCATGCGCAATCGATTGGTCCATGCCTATTTTGACGTGGATACCGATGTTGTATGGAAA
>CAIYZZ010000360.1 GCA_903930805.1 uncultured Rhodocyclaceae bacterium
GCCGGGCAGGATCTGATCGTCCGCGCCACGCAGGCCTATTTCGATGTGCTGCTGGCACAGGAAACGCTGGCTACCGCACAAGCGCAAAAAATCGCCATCGCCGAGCAGCTTGAATCGGCCAAGCGCAATTTCGAGGTCGGTACCGCCACCATCACCGATACCCACGAGGCGCAGGCGCGCTACGACTTGGCCGTTGCAACAGAAATCGTTGCCGAGAACGATCTTGCCGTGAAGCGCCAGACCCTGCGTACCCTGACCGGCAAGGAGCCCGAAACCCTGAAGGGACTCAGGCCCAACTTCAACATCACCCGTCCGCAACCGGACGATATTGGCAAGTGGGTCGAGTCTGCCGAAACGGGCAACTTGGGTGTTCAACTCGCGCAGATGGCGTTTGACATCGCTAGTCGTGAAATAGAAAAACAACGCGCCGGACATTACCCAACGCTCGATCTTGTCGCCACGCACGGCAAAAGCGCAGCTGGCGCAAGCCTTTCCACCGGAACCGGCAGCGACACCGCGAGCAGCACCATCGGCCTGCAGTTGGCCGTTCCGCTTTTCGCCGGTGGCAGTGTCATGTCCAAGGAACGCGAGGCGGTCGCCCTAAACGAAAAGGCGCGCGCCGACCTCGAAAATGCCCGCCGTACCGCCACGCTCGGGGCTCGTCAGGCCTATCTCGGCGTGAGTGCAGGCCTCGCGCAGGTCAAGGCGTTGGAGGCCGGCGTCGCCTCGTCCAAGCTCGCCGTCGAGTCGAACAAGCTCGGCTACGAGGTGGGCGTGCGCATCAACATCGATGTGCTGAACGCGCAGAGCCAGTTGTTCGACACCCAGCAGAAACTGGCGAAGGCGCGCCTCGATACGCTGATTTCGCAGCTCAGGCTCAAGTCCTCAGCCGGCAGCCTCTCCGAGGACGACCTGGCTGCGATCAACGCATTGCTGGAATAAATCTCTCCACCAGTTCCAGCGTGCGCTGTGTTGCACCCCGATGCCGTGCAGCAAAGGCTCGGCCGGCGGCGCTCATCGCCCGCCTTGCCGCTTCGTCCGCAAGTAGGTTCTGTGCCTGTTCGATCAGTGCGGCCGCATCACTCACCTGACGCACCGCCCCAGCCGCTATTCCTGCCCGGGCGGCCTCGGAAAAATTGAAGGTGGAAGAACCGATCAGCACCGGCACGCCAACCGCGCAAGGCTCGATCAGATTCTGACTGCCGAAGTTCAGCAGACTGCCGCCGATGAAAGCGACATCCGCCACCGCATAATAGGCAAACATCTCACCCATGCTGTCGCCCAGCCACACTTGGGCATCGGTGGCGACCGGCGCATCATCCGAGCGCCTTTGCAATTTGAACCCGCGCGATTCAGTGAGATGGGCCACTTCGTCGAAACGTTGCGGGTGCCGCGGCACAATAACCAGCAATGGCCCACGTATTGCCGTCCCGCCAGCGCCGACTTTTGTGGGTGTCGTCTCACCCGCATCGGCTATTGTTTGCCAGGCTTCAAGAACGAGCGCCTCCTCACCCTCGCGCGTGCTGGCGCAAAGGAAAACGGGGCGATCACCAATGCGGGCGCGTAACTGCCGGCCAATTTCCAGTTGATCCTCCGGCGCATCGATGTCGAATTTCATGTTGCCGGCAACGCGCACTGCAGGGGCACCCAGCGTACTCAGTCGTTGCGCATCCGCTTCCCCAATAGCAGAGATGGCCGTCAGCTGTCCAAGTGCCGCCCGCGTCAGGCGCGGAAACCGTGCATAGTGCTGCGCCGATCTTTCGGACAGTCGCGCATTGACAAGCAACAGAGGCACCCCCTGCGCCTTGCAGGTGGCGACAAGATTTGGCCACAGTTCGGTTTCCATGATGATTCCGAGTACCGGGCGGAAGTGCTGCAGAAAACCGCGCATCGCCCAAGGCGTGTCGTAGGGCAGGTAGATGCGTGCCACCGAGTCACCGAACAAAGCCTCCGAGGTGGCACGTCCCGTCGGTGTCATATGGGTGAGCAAGATATGGTGATCGGGATAGCGGGTGCGCAGTGCCGCGATCAGCGGCTGAGCCGCACGTGTTTCGCCAACTGAGACAGCATGAATCCAAATCAAGGATGCATCTGGCGGAACGGCATCCGCATAGCAACCGAAACGCTCGCCCCAGTAGCGCAAGTATTCGCGCTGCCGTCGCGCCCGCCACAACAGGTGCAGAACAGCCCAAGGCAGCAGGGCAATGATGGCAAGGGTATAGAGAAATCGCGCCATCAGCCAATCAGTTGCAATGCGGCAGCCACGGTCTCTGCCGCGCTGGGGGGGGCACCTGGCCCCCCGAGATTGATGGCTGGAGTAGCGGTGTCGGCCAGCACGCCGGTGAGTGTCGGGTCTGAGCCACAATAAAGGGCCAGCGTAGGGCGCCCCAGCGCAGCGGCGAGATGCACCAGGCCGGTATCGACACCGACGACGAGATGCGCACCAGCCATCAGACCAGCGAGATCTGTCAGGTTCAGCGCCGGTGCCGCAACTGCACGCCCCAGCGACTGCGCGATGCGTGTAGTACGCATCCGCTCGGCGGCGCTACCGCCCGGCAGCACGCAACGCAGGCCAGTGGCGATGAGCGCGGAACCGAGCGCACACCAGTCGTCTTCCGGCCATTCCTTGTCGGCACGACTCGTGGCGGTGAGCAGCACGGCGTAGTCACCCGCCGGAAGCCAGTGCGCGCGCAATGGCGGCGCGGCAATGCCGTAGTCAAGCGGCAAGTCGTCCAGCGAATAGCCGAGAGCGGCAGCGGCAAGACTGCGATTACGGTCAACCGCGTGCAAGGGTTTCGGGATTGCAAAAACCTTGTCGTAGAAACGCGCGGCCAGCGGTTCGCGGGCCGCATCAGCAGCAAGACCGAATTTTCTGCCACTGGCCTGCGCCGTGAGCAACGCACTTTTAAGCAAACCCTGCGTGTCGATTACTGCGTCGTAAAAGTCGGCGCTGGCAGTACGGCGCACTGCGCGGTGATACGCACCAATTTCTTGCCATGTAGAGAAAGAAAACAGGGCATTGCGCCAACGCCGCACTGCAACGGGAGTTACCTGGCGCACGGCAGGGTGTAGGCGAGGTAACTCGGCAAACGCCTCTTCCACTACCCAGTCGATTTCCGCTTCCGGAAAGCGTCGCCGGATGTCGCTGGCGACCGGCAGGTTGTGGATGACGTCACCCAGCGAAGAGGTTTTGACGAGCAGGATGCGCATGGCCGGCGGATTATAAGCGCCGGTGTATGGACGACCTGTATACTTGCAAGCTTTTACAGAGAGCAGATCAGTGGCATTGACCATCCTCGGACTGTCTGGCGCAGTCTCGCATGACCCTTCCGCAGCGCTTTACATTGACGGCAAGCTTGTAGCTGCCGCCGAGGAGGAGCGCTTCGTGCGCGACAAGCATGCCAAGAACCGCATGCCCTACGAGGCGGCGAAGTTTTGCCTGGAATTTGCCAACATCAAACCTGGTGATGTCGATGCCGTCGCCATTCCCTTCGCGCCGATCAGCCTCGCCGGCAAGGCGCGCTGGCACTACGCCCAGCGCTACTGGTATGCACCCGACCGCGGCCTCGATGCGATCCTGACCGGCAACCGGCACTTTTATCGCTATAAGAAGCGCATTGAATGGTGTCTGGTACAACTCGGATTCGATCTCGAC
>CAIYZZ010000361.1 GCA_903930805.1 uncultured Rhodocyclaceae bacterium
ATCGTCGCTTCCTTGAGCAGGCCAAGTGTTTTGATCCCAATTCGATCGCCAACCTTGGCCCGGCGACGGAAACCCGTCGGGGCGTCGAACTGCGTGGTTTTTCTCAGCCGGGGCAGCGTGACACCATCAAGCAGTGGATCGATGCCATGACGCCAGAAATGCTCGCCGCAGTCAAAAGCGTTTCAGCTACATCCGAGGGATCTCAGACCTGGCGCGGACTGTCGATCCCCAATCAGCATGCCATGCTGCTGCGCCCGGAAATTGTCAGTGAGTCTAGGGTCTTCTTCCACGAGGGAACGCACTTGCTCGATGGTCTACGTGGATGGCGCGACAGCCACGATTGGGGCATCCAATTCATGAACCTGTCGGTAAATGCGCCGAACTTCTCTCCGGGGGCCATGGGACACATGGATGGAAGTGCCCCCGGCGAACAACTGGCGGAGGCTGTCGGCCTGGCGAAGACGGAAGCCCTGGGACTCGCTCGGACGCGAATGTGCCAACACGAGGAGAACTGTGCAGAGAAGATGCGGTTCCTCGCCAGTCGCGGCTACCTTACGCAGGCAGAGGCCGATGCCGTAGCGACCATGAAATCAACATTGCTAGGGGCCGAAACTTCGTCTTCCCCTCCTTCATCCACAAGTGACATCGTGCGCCGACAGCCCAAACCCAACCCGTTCTATAAAACGGAAGCAATCGTGCCGCCGCCGGGGGCCTCGAAGATCGACATCGTGCTGGAGCCCCGCTATTTTCGTCCCATCGACATCTATCACAATGGCGGAACGACGGTAAACCCGACCTGGCGCGGCTGCAAGCCCGAGGACGTCATGAACCGGCTGACGAAAGTCAAGCCGTCTGCCATCGTCAGCGAGCCGCCGCTCAAGGCAGGCGTGCGCAAGTACGGGTATTTCGACTTCGGCATCAAGAAAAATCGTCGGCACTACCTGGCCATGGACGAAATGGCGGATGGCAGCATCCAGATGCATTTCGACATGAAGGGCAATGGCCGTCTGGACGACACGCTGATGAAGATGGGGAAATTCAAGGATGGTGAGAAAGCATTCGCAACCCTCATCGAGTTTCCTTGGTCAGAACTGATGGACAACGCCCCGTTCGACGGCTACTTCAAGTTGTGGTTCATATCCAATGCATTCGAGTGGGCGATCTCCGGATTCTCCAAATCGAGCCACACCCAACTGCTGGGAGCCATCCAGTTGAACGGTCAGACGTACGACCTGATCATCGCCGATACCGCCATCAGCGACAACGACGGTGACCTGACCAATGATGGCGTCTGCCTGAGAAAGCCAGCGCAGAAGGCCGCCTGCTGGAAGGACGCCGAGGTTAAGGCCGGAGTCGATATCGATGGTAGGCGCTACACGTTCAACGTAAAGCTCCCGGTGGCGGCACCACGATAGCGCATCCGACCACATCGAAAGCGGTTCTCCATGTCGCTTGACTATCCTCTGCCGGCGGAAACATCCTGCGGCCAAGTGGTGGAAGTGGGGAGATGCCTTGTACTACCTCGGACTCATCCCCGCCATCATCTTGATCTTTCCTGCACTGCTACCCTTTTCTGGATCGAAGACTTGGGTTCTGTCTTTGCTTGGGTTCTTCGTGACGATATTCTTGCTCGGCGCATGGCTCAAGGGGAAATCGTGG
>CAIYZZ010000362.1 GCA_903930805.1 uncultured Rhodocyclaceae bacterium
CGCTACCGCATCGCATCCTGAACCACGCCAGAGCGCAAGAAACCGCGCACTGGCTTTCGTGCCTTCGATGACCGCCGTCCCTTCTAACCCGCCGCCGCTGCGCCACTGCGCCGGCCAGCGGTAGGGCTGCTCGCCGGCTTGCGGCTTGCAGGCGGCTACCGTGTCGGGTGCTGAATCACGCCGTCACGCGATAAGGCCGCGTCACGGCTTTGTCTCTCTCGCTATCGCCGTCCCGTCAGCGCCGACTTTTGCCCTTGGCTGGCCTGGTCGCGTACTGCCCGCCGCCTGCGCCGTCTGCTTCGCTCACGGCTTCGTCGGCTACGCCAGGGAAAGTCCTGCTCGGTTCGCTGCGCTCCATTGCACACTGCCGGGCCGGAGTAAATTCGCCGCTGCGCGTCGAGCTTTAACATAACAGCGCATTACCCAAAGTAGGCCAGTCGCTGCGCAGGCTTCGCTTGGTTGCCTACCGCTCGCGCGCCCTGCGGGTTCGGGTAATGGTCGGTTATGTCTTGCGCCCCGGCCCGGACAACAGCTATGTCAGTTCGCTGTGCTCAGTCTGTTCATTCGGGCGCCATGCGCAGGGTGGTGTTGATCCCCGCCCGCCCAGCCGGTCTGCCTGCGGCGGCTCGCACTGCGTTGCTCGTTGCCGCCTCGACAGCCCCGCTTCCCGTCCGCCCCGGTGGGGCTCCCCAAAACCAAGCCAATCGCCGTATCGCCAGCGCCGACTTTTCGTGAGTGGCACACTGTGGCAAGTGTGTCAGTGCCATATCGCCAAAATTGTAGAATTCTTTTCTGCGGGCTCATCTCTTGCGCCAGTGATCGGCGATCATGTCCGATGATGCAACCAATTCGAGGTCAGAATGAAATGGTTTGGGCAACTGAAGGTGTATTTGTTCCCGCCCGTCACACGACAAATGGCGCTGGACATCGCATCGAGGGCGCTGACGCGGTCCGTCGGAGCAGAGCCGCTGATCTGCCACGGCAGGAAACCCGAGCGATTTCGGATTTATGCAAACCTACCCGAGCCTTGTTGGTGGATTCCGGTGCCGTGGAGTGATGGCAATGATGGATTCACGATTCGCAGCAGCCGCGTGATTGTGATCGGCAGGCAAACAGGAGCAGTTCACTATGACGGTTCGGCCGGGGATGAAGGATAACGGCAATGAGCAAAACGCCAATCAGCCAGGAAAACCGGGAGACAGTGGTCAAGATCGTTTCCGGTGGCCAGACCGGTGTTGATCGCGCGCCGCCTTGGACTGGGCGATTAAGCACGGGGTGCCGCATGGCGGATGGTGTCCGCGCGGCCGTATCGCCGAGGACGGCATTCTCGGTGACCGTTATGCGCTAAGGGAAACCGAATCGAAGGGGTATCGCCAGCGTACCCGGCAAAATGTCGTTGATAGCGATGCGACTCTGATCCTTAACATTGGCGAGTTGAGCGACGGCACGTTGACCACGCTACGCTTTGCTGAGCGATTCGGGCGGCCATGTTTCGTGGTTCAATTGGACTTGAAGACGGAGCACGATGGCTTCGGGCAGGTTCTGGTCTGGCTGCACGATCACCACATCGGGGTTCTCAACGTCGCCGGCCCGCGAGAGAGCAAGCGGCCGGGCATCTACCAAGAGACGCTGGCCATCTTGGACCAGTTAGATCCAGAAGACGCCTGGAAACGGTCGTGACTGGATTGAGAGAACCCCGATGGTCGTACGGCAGGGAGAGCTACCGGTACGCCTACACATGCCGCTGCTTCGCTCACCCGCAACGGCAGTGGAGCGGGGCTATCAAAAGATACCACCATCCTGTCAGGCCGGCTATTCTACGAAGACGAATCATTGTCCTGATCAGAATCGGTTGATTTGCGTGATCCGACAAAAATGTGCATTGTCTCTACACTCAGCAATACGTGCCCCTCGGGGCACCGTAGCTGATTGAAGTTCCAGCCGGGTTGTCCGCTCATATCGTTTTGCTGAAGCAGTTTATTCGGTACTTGTTGATTGCAGGCGAGGCAGCGAATCTCGCCACGACCTTTGCGCAGAACATCGTCAGCGATGGCATGGAGATTCCACCATCCGTCAGGCACAGGCGTTGGTTCAGCAATCGATTCATCGCGCTGCCTTAGCCACTTCAGCACCGAGCCAAGTTGATCTTTGGCAAGGTGCGGATGATCCTGAAGTTTTGCGAGAATGGCCTCTTCGACATCGGCGCTATGAAATACAAATTCGCCATCTCCGCCAGACGCAACAATTTTGTGCGGGCGATAACGGATCAATTTGCCGCAATGTGGCGGGTTGTCCCACAGACATGCTTCTTCACGAAACCGCGCGGCGGCGTCATAGCTGCCCGCCATCAATCTGCTCGGATCCACTAGATTTCGCGGCTTCATCAGCATTAGCGGCCAAAGCACTGTGCAGACAACAGAATTCACCCAGATCTCATCCTTGGCCCAGTGCCAGTCAAATTTGTCGAGACGGAAGACCATATGCCACCCAAGGCGGGCGGCGATGATCACAACGCCGATCAGATAGCCGATGAAAAGGTAATAGATGAATTCC
>CAIYZZ010000363.1 GCA_903930805.1 uncultured Rhodocyclaceae bacterium
AAACTCCTCTGACATGATTGGGGCAGTGTATAGGGTAGCCGACTTCACCTTGTTTGTGCTGTTGCTATTGACCCCAAGCACCAATGCAGTATGTTTGCGGTTTTTCCAAAATCATCCACCCGGGAGGAGTTATGAGCCAGACACGCGTCGTTCTCGATGAATCCGAGATTCCAACACATTGGTACAACATTGCCGCCGATTTGAACAATCCGCCGGCTCCGCCGCTGGGCCCTGACGGCAAACCGGTCGGCCCGGAACAAATGCTGGCGATCTTTCCCGGCCCGGTACTGGAGCAGGAAATGTCGGCTGAGCGCTGGATCAAGATTCCCGATGAGGTGCGCAAGGTCTATGCGCTGTGGCGCCCGAGCCCGCTGTGCCGTGCCGAACGGCTGGAGCAAATGCTCGGTACGCCGGCAAAGATTTTCTACAAGTACGAGGGTGTTTCTCCGGCTGGTTCGCACAAACCCAACTCAGCCGTGCCGCAGGCTTACCTGAACAAGATTGCCGGCACCAAGCGACTCGTCACCGAAACCGGCGCCGGCCAGTGGGGCTCGTCGCTGGCGTTCGCCGGCCAGATGTTCGGCCTGCCGGTACGGGTGTACATGGTCAAGGTTTCGTACGATCAGAAACCCTATCGTCGCCTGATGATGCAGACCTGGGGCGGCGAGGTTGTTGCCAGTCCGTCGAACCTGACCAAGACCGGCCGCGACTTTCTGGCCCAGGACCCGAACAACC
This sequence comes from uncultured Rhodocyclaceae bacterium, assembly GCA_903930805.1. Lineage (GTDB taxonomy): Bacteria > Pseudomonadota > Gammaproteobacteria > Burkholderiales > Rhodocyclaceae > Sulfuricystis. The sequence continues at coordinate 736 of CAIYZZ010000363.1, forward strand.
CCGGCAGCCTCGGCATCGCAATTTCGGAAGCCGTCGAAGAGGTGGTCAACACACCGGGCAGCAAGTATGCACTGGGTTCGGTATTGAACCATGTGCTGCTGCACCAGACCATCATCGGCCAGGAAGCCAAGAAGCAATTTGAGAAGTTCGGCGAATACCCGGACATGATCTTTGCGCCCTGCGGCGGCGGCTGCAACTTCGCCGGCGTTAGCTTCCCCTTCCTCGGCGATGCTGCAGCGGGCGACAAACGCGCACAAAAAGTCCGTTTCGTGGCGGTCGAACCGGCTTCGTGTCCGACGCTGACCAAGGGTGTGTATGCCTACGACTACGGCGATTCATCCGGCTTTACGCCGCTGATGAAGATGTACACGCTGGGCCACGACTTCATGCCACCGGGCATTCACGCGGGCGGTTTGCGCTATCACGGCGATTCGCCGCTGATTTCACAGCTGTACCACGAGAAGCTGATCGAAGCCGTCGCCGTGCCGCAGACGGCGACCTTCGAGGCTGGCGTGATGTTCGCCAAGGCTGAGGGCATCATCCCGGCGCCAGAATCGGCCCATGGCATCCGCGCCTGTATCGACGAGGCACTGCGCTGCAAGCAGACCGGCGAGCCGAAGACGCTGTTCTTCAACCTCTCCGGTCATGGCCACTTCGACATGGGTGCGTACGAGAGCTATTTCAGCGGCAAGCTGGAGGACTTCGATTATCCCGCCGAAGCGATCCAGGCATCGCTGGCACATCTGCCCAAGCTTGGCTGAGCGCTACGTATGCGGCTAGCGTTCTTCGCCCTGCTCTTCGCCAATGCCGTCCTGCTTGCCTGGGCGCAGGGTTACTGGGGGGAACAGGCGACGGGGCGCGAGCCCGAGCGTCTGCAGCGGCAGATCGAGCCGGAAAAGCTGCGTATCGTGACCGTTGCGGCAACAACAACAGCGGGCGCAACGGTTGCCGATACTCCTCCCGCCTGCAAACGTATTGAGTGGCTTTCTGCCGCCGAGGTCGCGACTATTAAAAAAACGCTAGCCGCGCTTCCCGGTTGGGAAGTCAGCCAGACGCCGCGTCAAGATCCGCCCGTCCACTGGGTGGTGATTCCGGAGTTGGCCAGCCGGGTACTGGCGGAAAAGAAAAAAACCGAGTTGCGGCAGATGGGGATCACGGAAGGTGAAGTTGTCGAACACGCGACGCTGGGGCCCTTTGCGGTCTCGCTCGGGGTGTTTCGCGGCCAGTCCCTTGCCGATGAATTCATGCAGTTGCTTGCGCGCAAAGGGGTGCGCTCTGCGCGGCTCGTGAAACGCGAATTGCCGGCGGAAAAGTTTGCGCTGGAACTGCGAGCGCCGGCCGACGAGATCAACCGGAAGCTTCCTGAGTGGATGACGCCGCTAACGGGGGTGAATCTCGCCGATTGCACCAAACCATGAGCGCCGGGCCATGAACTTTGTTGTCGGCCTGACCGGCGGTATCGGTAGTGGTAAAAGTGCGGTAGCAGAATGTTTCGCCGCACTGGGCGCTGCGCTTGTCGATACCGATGTCATTGCCCGCCAATTGACAGTAGCCGGAGGCGCAGCTATCGAACCTATCAAGGCGGCTTTCGGCCTGGGGGTGCTGACCCCTGAGGGTGCGCTTGATCGCCCCGCAATGCGGCAACGCGTATTTGCCGATCCTGCCGTTCGGGCGCGCCTGGAGGCAATTCTTCATCCGCTGATTCGTGCCGAGAGCGAGCGGCAGATAAGCCGTCCCCATGTTGTCGGCGTGACGACTGCTTGCCGTCCCGCCAGCGCCGACTTTCCTTATACCGTTCTGGTTGTGCCCCTCCTGGTGGAGACGGGTAGCTACCGAGAACGTGTCGATCGAGTGATGGTAGTCGATTGCCCGGAAGAAATGCAGATTGCCCGTGTCATGGCACGTAACGGTCTGTCCCGCGCCGAGGTGCTGGCAATCATGGCAGCGCAGTCGAGCCGCGCGGAGCGCCTGGCGGCTGCCGACGATGTAATCATCAATGATGCCGGGCGCGATAAGTTGCAAACCCAGGTTGCAGCGGCCCATGCCACGTATCTGGAAATGTCAAAATCCTCCCCCGGCCAAAAGGTCTAAGATCGTGATTGCGGGAGTTTTCTGGCTGAGTTCGTATTGAGACTTGCAGATAAATCAGTCAGAATCGCGTGCAATTACCTCTGGGCCGGCGTGTGATCACTTACGAATATCCATTGAATGAGCGTATTCGCACTTTGCTGCGTCTCGAGGATATTTTCGAGAAAACACTCCATTTCGCTGATGCCGATGGGCCCCACGAACATCACGTCGCGCTCGTGACCCTGTTCGAAATCCTTGAAGTCGCGGGCCGCGCCGATCTTAAGTTTGATCTGGTGCAAGAATTGGAACGGCAGCGCCAGATTTTGCTCTCGTTTCGCAACAATCCCGATATTTCCGAAGAGGCTCTGTCCGGCGCGCTGTATGAAATTGAACAATCGTCGACGGCGCTGTTGGCCATGCAAGGCAAGACGGGCCAGTACTTGCGCGAGAACGATTGGCTGATGAGCATCAAGAACCGCGCCGGCATACCTGGCGGCGTCTGCGAGTTCGACCTGCCTGCCTATTTCTTCTGGCTCAATCGCAATCCCGCCCAGCGGCGCGCCGACCTGGCGGGCTGGATCGGCCCGCTGCTGCCGATTCGTGCCGCCCTCAGTATCGTGTTGCGTCTGCTGCGCTCCTCCGGTCGGCCGGAGCGGCAGGTTGCCGCGCACGGCGCCTTTCAGCAAATGCTCTCCGGGCGTACCGCGCAACTCGTTCGCTTGCGCGTGTCACACGACCACGCCGCCGTCCCGGAAATCAGCGCCAACAAATATGCACTCAATGTCCGCTTCACCGTGCCGGACACCGATATGCGGCCCAAGCAAACGGAAGCAGACATAGATTTCGAACTCACCTACTGTAATTTGTAATCCGGTTCATGGCGAAGCCAGTCGTTTCCTGCCCGATTTGCGCAGTGGCAGTTACTTGGGAGCCACAGAGCCTGTATCGCCCTTTTTGCTCGGAGCGTTGCCGACAAATTGATCTGGGTGCCTGGGCAAGCGGAGCTTATTGCGTCCCCGGCAGCGAACCTTCCGACAATTTCGGGGTTACGGATTTGGATTCCACACTGCCCGAATAGCGGCGACGCCTTGAGCACCAGAGGTTTGTGCGACGAGAATATCTGCGGCGGTTAGCCCACCGATTGCATATGCCGGTAGCGGAAAGCCGGCAATCATGTCGCTGAATGTCGCCCAGCCCATGCCTGGCTGATCCGGGTGCGTTGCCGTTGGTTTGACCGGGCCCAGTAGGACAAAGTCGAGTTCAAGGCGTGCGGCCTGTTCCAGTTCTTTCCAGTTGTGACATGAGGCGGCGACGAGCCGTATTTCAGGGCGGGTTTTCAGGGCCATGAGCTGACGGGCGTTTAGATGCGCACCGTCGGCACCGGTTGCCGTAGCCACTGCCGGCTCACCATTGATCAATACCCGGGCACCGTGTGCGTGGCAAAGTGCAATGGCGGTCGCGAAAAACGCATTGCGCTCCGGCGTGGGCAGGGTGTCTTCACGCAGTTGCACGAGTTGCAGGCCGTCACGCAGAGCGCTGTCCAGTGACGCCAATTGTGCGGCTGACCCGATTTGCCAGGCGTGTGTGATGCCATAGATCACGGGAAGCTGCAGTGCGGCCAGTACCGGCGCGTTGGCCGGCAGCATCGGGGCGACGGTCAGCGTATCGGCGCGCTGCCACTCGAGCGCAGCATGTACATGATCATGCAGTTCTCCAAGCCATTGCGTGACACGAAAAAAATGCAGACGCACGTGGGCGTGCGCGTAGACGTGCTCGCGCACGATCCAGGGCGTGGCTTGCGTGACTTCGATTTCGAGCTCTTCATGCAGTTCGCGGGTCAACGCGTCGCGCAGCGTTTCGCCCGCTTCAACCTTGCCACCGGGGAACTCCCAGTAGCCGGGATAGAACGTATCGGGAGCGCGCTGGCCCAGCAAGAAGCTACCATCGTCGCGCAAGATGACGGCGG
>CAIYZZ010000364.1 GCA_903930805.1 uncultured Rhodocyclaceae bacterium
CGTGATTCCGGCGATCTATGCCTTAGTGGAGGAGTGGCGGCTGCGGAGCAGCGGGGCATAATATATTGCAGTGCACCACCCAGTTTGACTAAAATCTGGTTTTGTCTGTTGCCGGAAGATTTGAACCAAGCAAAATGTCTAGCCGCTCGCTGCGTTTACTTTCTGTAGTACTTTTGTGCGGTGCCGTAACCGGCGTTGCCATATCGTTTGCAAATAGTTCTTCGACCGACTTGCCCCGGCACGCAAACAGTGAATCTGTTCTCGTATCAGGTAGTCATTGCAATACCGAGATCGCTGGGCGAAACACGCAGATAGTGGTCGGTCGAGGCATAAAAGTCGGCAAGACATGGAGAAATTGCGTGATGTACGATGGACATCCGGTTATCGAGCATTCATCCCAACCGCCAGAATCGACTGCAGGCATCGACAGAGCCGGGTAGATACTGATTTCAGATTGAAGCTGGGCACTATCCAGGGGGAAGTGCCGTTGCGAGCGAGGACTAAAGGCATGTTGAACACGGAAGATAAATCCTCGGCAAACCTTCAGGCCCTTGAGTTCCTGCGCAGCATCCAGCCATTCTCCCGCATGAGTGAAACTGATCTGGCGTGGGTCGCGGAGCGGTTGGAGACCAAAAAGTACGCATCGGGTGATGTCATCCTCTCGCCCAAGGATGAAGCCGAACGCCTGTTCTTTGTTGCTTCCGGGTTGGTGCGCATGGAGGCCATCGGCAAGGCGGTCGTTGAGGAAAAACGCCTCCTCGCCGAGTTGGCCGAGGGCGAGTGTTTTCCGATCGAAGCCCTGCACGAACAACGCCCGGTATTCTCGATCTTCCGTGCCGATGGGGACGTCGGTTGCTACACGCTGAATGGCGACCACTTTGTCGAGCTTGTCGCGATAAGCCAGATTTTCCGAGAATTCTGCGAGAACCGGGCGGCGGCCTTCCTCGATTCTTCGCGCCGTATTTACCACACCCATTTTGCCCGGCGTGGCGAAGATGCGGCCTTTCTGGCCGCCCGCCTTGGCTCGCTCAAGTGTCGCATGCCACAGACTTGTCGTAGTGACGACACCATCAAGACGGCAATTGCCAAATTAGATGAAAGCCACGAGGGTGCGCTGGTTGTGATCGATGACGGCAATACGCCCGTCGGGGTGTTTACGGTGCATGACCTGCTGCGTCGCGTTCTGCTCAAGGAAGGTAGTCTCGATCAGCCATTGCGCGACGTCATGAGTCCGGGACTCGTTGCCCTGCCCCCCGATGCCGATGGCTACGAAGCGGCATTGGCAATGGCGCAATACGGCGTGCAGCAGATTCTGATCGTCGAACACGGACGCCTGATCGGTGCTGTCACCGAGCGCGACCTCTTCTCGCTGCAGCGTGTGGCATTGAGCCAGCTTTCTTCGCGTATCCGCCAGGCCAACGGGATTCAGGCGCTGCAACTTCTTACCGGAGAGATTTATGTTCTGGCCGGTAACCTCATGTCGCAGGGTCTCGCGGCCGGCCCGCTGATGCGCATCATCTCTTCGCTCAACGACCACCTCACCCACCGAATTATCGAACTGGAAGTGCTGGCCTACGATGCGCCGCTGCCGCGTTTTAGCTGGATTGCCGTCGGTAGCGAGGGCCGCCACGAGCAGACCCTATACACCGACCAAGATAACGGGATCATCTTCGATCCGGCCGATCTTGACATCGAAACAGCGCGCGCCCTTCTCTTGCCGCTGGCGGTGAAAATCAACAATGCGCTTGACGAATGTGGGTTTCCGCTGTGCAAGGGCGGTGTCATGGCTAGCAATCCGCTATGGTGCCTTAGCCTTGCCGAGTGGCGAGAAAAATTTACCTCTTGGCTGGATCGTCCTGAACCTGAGGCGATACTTAATGCCACCATATTTTTCGACTTCCGCTCGATTTACGGCGATGCCGAGCTATCCAGAAAACTCTCAGACTGGCTTATGGCGGCGGCACCTAAGTGCGATCGCTTTTTCCACAACTTCGTTGCCCAGGCCTTGCAGCGAACTCCACCGATCGGTTTCTTTCGCGACTTCGTCGTTGAGCAGAAAGGGACCCATGCCGACACTCTTGATCTCAAGCTTTACGGTGGCACCCTCTTTGTTGATGCGGCCCGAATTCTCAGCCTGAAAAGCGGCGTAGCTCACAGCAATACGGCACAACGCATCACTGGATCCGCCGAAGCGTTGCGTATCAGCCGCGCGGAAGCAGATGCATGGGTTGAGGCCTTCCACTTTATCCAGTTGTTGCGGTTGCGTCGCCAGTATGAATTGATCGAGCAAGGGGAGGAGCCGCACAACCGGATCAATCCCGACGAACTGAACGACCTTGACCGCAAGGTCTTGCTAGAAGCCCTGCGTCAGGCCCGCAAGTTGCAAAAGAGCCTGGAAGTGCGTTTTGGGCAGGGCGCGCGGTTCTGAAGACAGGCCATCATGCCTTTTAGTGCCTCGTACAGTGAGCGCTGTGTCCCACGGGTACTTTCCTAGACTTGAATCCGCCTCACATTATGAGTAAGTTCATCAGGAGATTGGTTTGGCGTGGCACTTGACCAGCCAGTCGCACACAGTAATTCTGGTCGTCGCGGATGCTGTGGTGTGACGACTTTTCCGAGGGGAGCAGTGAAATGAAGATCGTTATCGTTGATGACAATGAGGCCATGCGCAAGGTATTGCGCGCCCTCTGCGAAGGCGAAGGTCATGAGGTCATCGCCGAGTTCGGTGACGGGGTCGGTCTGCTGGACTACGTAGCGAATCACCACCCTGACGTAGTCTGTTTGGACTATGAATTGCCCGGAGAGGACGGTCTTGCGCTGCTCGTGCACATGGATGTCGGCGCCAACCACGTGGATGTAGTCATGATCACCGGTTCAGACGACCCGGAGTTGAAGGGCCATGCCGCCGACTTGGGCGCCACCGGTTTCATTCACAAACCGTTCGAGCAGGCACAGGTCATCGACGAGCTCAAGGAAATCGTGCAGACGCGAGCCATCGCAGCACGGGCATCGGCAATGCCCGAGGTAACCGAACCGCCGGCACCAATTGTGCACGCGCCCGAGGTAACAGAGGCGACGGTGCCAATTACGCCCTCACCCCAGAAAATGACTGGCGTGGTGGCCCGTTCTGCCGTCATTGTCGATGACAGTGGATCGATTCGTCTCTTGCTGAAGGGGATCCTCGAAGAAATTGGCATCAAGGTCATCGGTGTCGCCAGCAATGGCCGGGAAGGCGTCGAGGTGGTAAAAAAGATGCACCCGGCCCTGGTCTGTCTGGATGTTGATATGCCGGGGATGACCGGCCTTGAGGCACTGCCGCAGGTGCGTGCCGCCAGTCCCCAAACGAAGGTCGTCATGATCACAGGCAACGCTACTCGTCCCGTTGTGGAGGCTGCCGTTGCCGGTGGCGCGCGAGGCTACTTTCTCAAGCCGATTCGTCCGGTCAAGGTCGAAGAGTTCATGCGAAAACTTCTCCAGCTTTGATAGGAGTGGGGCGCTGTCTGTTCGACGAACGAACTCGAACCCATTCCGCTGCACGCCGCAGCCGATGCAGCCGGCCAACGTGCCAGGAAAGGAAGTCTGACAGCCGTGGTTTTGCCGACTATCATTTAGCCGTCCAACCAAGGAGCAAATCATCGTGAAAGTAAAAATCCTGTTGCGGTGCCTGCCACTACCCCCATCCAATCATCGTTATGTTCAGGTGGCCGGAGATGTCTTGCTGATCGCCGTTGGCACCAGCATGGTTGTCGATGCGGTCGAGGATATTCTGCGCTAACCTCTTCGTTCTCACC
>CAIYZZ010000365.1 GCA_903930805.1 uncultured Rhodocyclaceae bacterium
GCATCGACCGATGCAGCAATGGCTGCTGCAATTTCCGCACCCTTCTTCTTTTTGGGTGGCTGGCGCAGTTTCCAGATCGGCCCGAGGCCCATCTCTTTAAGTATCTGTTCGCGGTTCATAGGTTCCTGGCCATCACGATGGCATCTTCTCGTCCCTCAAGTGCCGGATAGTAACCGCGCCGACGGCCGATCCTGACAAAATCAAAATGGCGATAAAAAGCGATAGCGCCAGTATTCGACGGCCGAACTTCCAGCAGCATGCGTGTCATGCCCGCCTGGCGTGCCTCGGCACAGAGAAACTCGAGCAGTGCGCAACCCAGGCCGACACGCTGGCGCTCGGGCACAACGCTGATATTGAGCAGATGCGTTTCATCCACCGCGGGCATCGTTACCGCGAAAGCCACCAGCACGCCCTCTTCCCGCTGTATCCAGCAGCCGTGGCCAGCCTTCAGCGAATCGAGAAAGTTGCCGTGTGTCCAGGGAAAACGATGGATGCGCTGTTCGGCAGCGGTTACCTCAGCCAGATCACCTATGGTCATCGGCACGAAGCTCATTTACTGCCGCCCCGCGCGCGGCGTTCGGCCGTCGTCAAAGCCACCTTGTCGCGGATGTAGAGCGGCACGGCGGCGGCAACACCCACACCGCGCTGCAGTAGCGACGCAGCGAGGCGGGCCACGGCAGTAGCCGTAGGATAAAGCGCAGGATTTTCCGCCATCAACCGCTCAGCCAACCGGGCACGCAACACCTTCCCCCAGACAGCAAAACCATCACCAACGCCTTGCCAGCCATCGCCCTCGGGTAATACCACCGTCTCGCCAGCGCCGACTTTTGGCGACATGACTTCCTCGACCATCTCGCCGGTAACTTCATAAGCGGCAAGATAAACCTCGTTCATGCGCGCATCGAGACAGGCCAGCACCTTGCCGTCACCATTCGCCAAAGCCAAAGCGGCCAGCGTACCGACCGGCACGACCGGAATATCGAGACCGAAGGCCAACCCCTGTGCCACGCCACACGCCAGCCGCAGCCCGGTGAAACCGCCCGGCCCGGCGCCGAAGGCGATGCCGTCGAGTTGTTGCAGGCTCAAGCCGGCATCCACCAGCAATTCGCCGGCCCAGGGCAGCAGACGTTCGGAGCCGCCATTCGGCACGTCGACCGACTTTTCCGTCAGAACTCCGTCGCACCAAAGGGCGACGGATAGACGACGAGTGGAAGCTTCAAAGGCGAGGAGTTTCACGGCAACGATTCTAGCCGACGCCCTCCGCGCAGAAATCAGCGGGAAATGCTCGCGACTGAAGTCCGAACGCGCGAAAGATGCAGCGCCAGGAGAAAACTCCCGCCGATGACCGCAACCACGGCGCCACCGAAGAAAAGCTCCTTCCCTTCACTCCAGACATCGACGCTCGGCAACGACAATTTCATTACGCCGAAGGCACCCACCAGCAAACTGACGCCAGCCACGACAAGGCTCATGACGCGCGAGGCAATATTGGCGATCTGATCGGCCCGAACAATCAAACGAGAAATCCAGAAGCCGTTGATCCCGTCCGTCACGAGCATCCCCAGCATGAACAGCAAACCCAGCATCAGGGCATCCTGCCAGCCACCGAACTGGGTCGCCGTCAGCGCAAACAGGGCGGTCTGGCTGATGGTATCGAACGAAAACGCAAACAGGGCACCCACCAGCGCCACCATGCCAGGGCTGGCGGCCTGTGCCAGACGGCCCAGAAAACGACCCTTGAAACCAACCGGACGAACGATTTCACCGGGTTCGGCATTCAGCACTGCCCGCACATTGAGCAGGCCCAGTGCGAACAGGAAGGCGATGGAAACCCATGCACCAAAGGTTGCCAGCCATTCTGGCGTCTGCCAGTGGCCTGCCAGCATACTCACCGCCAAGGCGATGGCAACGACGACGCCCCCGTGTCCCAGTGAAAACAGAGCACCGCAGTAGCGTGCTAGCCGTGGTCGTGCGCGTGAGTTGAAACGCGTCAGCCCATCGATCGTCGCCAGATGATCGGCGTCGAATCCGTGCTTCAGGCCGAGCACAAAAACCAGAAAACTCAGGGCGACAACATCATGGGGCAACGCATCCACGGAAATGAGGCTCCCAGTAAGCGAATCGTAAGAAGACTACCTGAAAACATCATACCTTCATCGCTCGCAATGCGTCAATGATAATGATTGAACAGAAGCCGACTGGATGCTACTCGGGATAACGATTCCGCCCACGGGGATAGAGCGTCTGGCCGGCATCGCGGATGTCACGGCGCAACTGGTGACGCTCCTCCGGACTCATCTGTTGCCAAGCCTCGCGGCGCTGCCGCCGCTCCTCGCGGAACTGTTCGCGCTGCTCGGGCGACAGTTCACGCATCGGCACGCCCTGCCCCGGCCCCTGGAATCCGGCTGGCGGTGGGGGTGGGCCATACTGCTGCGCATGCACCACTGGCGCAATAACACACATGAACAACAGGAGGAAAGCGCGGGCAAGCTTTTTCATGAACGCATTCTAGGTTGGCCTGTGCTTCGTGCGTGGCGAGCTTTGTAACAATCCGTTGCTGTTGCGTCGGCCGCAACATCCTGCAACGTCTGGTGACAAAACAGCGCTATTTGGACGTATTCTGCCGCCCATGAATACCGAAACCCGCAAACCTAAAATCCTCGTTGTCGATGATGACGTGCGCTTGCGTAGCCAGCTCGAACGCTATCTTGCCGATCAGGGCTTCAACGTCAAGGCCGTTGCCGACGCTCAAGGCATGGATCGCGCTCTGGAGCGCGAGCTTTACGACCTCATCGTGCTCGACCTGATGCTGCCCGGCGAAGATGGCCTGTCAATCTGCCGCCGCTTGCGCGGAGACAAGAATACCGTCGCCATTCTCATGCTCACCGCGAAAGGTGACGACATCGACCGCATCGTCGGCCTTGAACTCGGCGCCGACGACTATCTGCCCAAGCCCTTCAACCCGCGCGAACTGGTCGCGCGCATCCATGCCGTGTTGCGCCGCCGTGCCGCGCCACCGCCGGCCGGGGCGCCTGCGGCAACCCACGAGGTAGTGCGCTTCGGCAAAGTCGAACTGAATCTCGCCACGCGCGAACTGCTGCGCGAAACCGCCGTCACGCTGCTCACAACCGGCGAATTCGGGCTCCTTGCCGTACTCGTCAAGCACCCACGCCAGCCGCTGTCGCGCGACAAGCTGATGGAGTTGGCACGCGGCCGCGAGCACGGCGTGTTCGACCGTGCCATCGATGTACAGATCTCGCGCCTGCGCAAGCTGGTGGAGGACGACCCGACCAAGCCGCGCCACATCCAGACGGTGTGGGGCTTCGGCTATGTCTTTGTTCCCGACGGCCGGGATACCGGTTAGGCGCTTGCCCCGCATTTATCCAAAGAGTCTGCTTTGGCGGGCTTTCATACTGATCGCCACGCTGATGCTGCTGGCGGTCGCGGCCTGGCTGGTGATCTTTCGCGCAGCCGAAATGGAACCGCGCGCCCGGCAACTGGCGCAAATGCTGGCGAGCGTCACCAACCTGACGCGCACGGCCTTGCTCGCCGCGCGCCCAGAACACCGCCA
>CAIYZZ010000366.1 GCA_903930805.1 uncultured Rhodocyclaceae bacterium
TGAGGAAGATCAGGCTTTGCTCGCCGTTTTCGAGGCGCGTGCCGATCGCAGCGACCATCTCGGCACTCAGGCCGTCCTGCAGTTTCTGCTTGCGCGTATCGACGGTGCGCACGGTCGGCATGGCGGCGGCGACCGCGCGCAGCGGCAGGTCGAGCTTGCGGTAGCGACCGCTGGTGGCGTGATGGTAAGTTTCCAGCGATGGCGTGGCAGAGCCCAGTACGATGGGAATGTCGCGCTGCTTGGCGCGGAAGATGGCGACGTCGCGCGCCGAATAACGCAAGCCTTCCTGCTGCTTGAATGAACCATCGTGTTCTTCGTCCACGACGATGAGTTGCAGACGTGGCAGTGGCATGAAGACCGACAGCCGGGTGCCGAGCACGATGTCGGCGTGGCCGCCAAGGGCGGCAAGAAAAGCCCGCGCCCGGGCAGCGTCGGCCACGCCACTGTGTGCCGAGACCACCTGTGCGCCGGGAAAACGGCCACGCACCCGGGTTTCGAGTTGCGGCGTCAGGGCGATCTCCGGCACCAGCATCAGCGCCTGCCCGCCACGCGCCAGCACGGTTGCGATGGCACGCAGGTAAACCTCGGTCTTGCCGCTGCCGGTAACGCCGTGGAGCAGAAAGGTCTGGAAACCGCCCGTACTAGTGAGTGCGTCGATGGCAGCGATCTGGTCCGGCATGGCGGCGTGAAAAGTCGGCGCTGGCAGGACGGCACTACTGGCTTTCTCCTTCAGCGCTCGGGGTTTTTTGCCCTGCCGCAGCAGGGGCGGCAGGGCAAAGGTGGTGACCTGGCCGAGCGGATGGTGGTAGTAGCGCGCACAAAAGCTGCAAAGCTCGAGCCAGTCGGCCGGCAGCGCAGGCAGGTCATCGATCAGTTCGGCTGCCTTCAGCTTCCCGGCCGGTTGGTCGCTGCTGTCCGTTTCGGCAACCACCACGCCGATCTTTACGCCCTGGCCGAAGGGGGCTCTGACGAGTCGCCCGATCAAGCCGTACGGGTACTCGTCTGCCAATCGATAGTCGAACAGGCGCGGCAGCGGTACATCGATGGCGATCTGAACAATTCTCACGGGAATATCGAGTTAGCGATGTTCTTTCGAAAGACTCTGCGTAAACGCACTTAATAGATTGGCCAGAAAGCAGTTTTTGGTTGAATCACAGGCTGTGAATAACTTTGTGAATAATGCCCAACAAAATTTTGCTATACCCTTGCATCTAGCGCCAAAGTCATGGTAATACGGAGCCGCTAAAAGAATAAATCCTTTTAAATCATTTGGTTATTTGTTGCATACCTGCAACAAAGCAGAAACTCCCAATAAATCATGGAGTTCAACATTCTGTGTATAAGTCAACTTTTGTTGCCCCTCCGAAACCCTTTCTGGGCAAGGCTTGGCGGGGAGCACCGGCGGACAGCAAAGCGGGCAGTGGGTTCCCGGCTACCCTTCATTTTTTACCGTAGTTGTGAACCGTCTCGACGAGCACCGAAACGTTCTCCGGCGGGGTGTGCTGATTGATGCCGTGGCCGAGGTTGAAGACGTGGCCGGTGCTGCTGCCCGCGGGGTTACCCGCTCCACAATAATTGTCGAGGATGCGCGTGGCTTCCACAGCTATCGCTTCGGGCGAGGCGAACAGCGCCATCGGATCGAAGTTGCCCTGCAACGCCACCTGGTTGCCGACACGGCGACGAGCATCGCCGATATCGGTTGTCCAGTCGAGGCCGACAGCATCGCA
>CAIYZZ010000367.1 GCA_903930805.1 uncultured Rhodocyclaceae bacterium
GGTGGCCATGAAAGCCGCAACCGACAACGCCGGTGTTGTCATCAAGGAATTGCAGCTGATCTACAACAAGGCCCGTCAGGCGTCGATTACCAAAGAAATTTCCGAGATCGTCGGCGGTGCCGCCGCGATTGCGGGTTAACGACTTAGCGTTTAAGGAAAAACCATGAGCAACGGACAAATCGTGCAGTGCATTGGCGCAGTGGTGGACATCAAGTTCCCGCGCGGAGAAATGCCCAAGGTCTTCAACGCCCTGCTGATCGATACAAGCGAAAAGGGTGCTGAAGAGGGGCTGACCTTCGAGGTGCAACAGCAACTTGGCGACGGTGTGGTGCGTACCATTGCCATGGGTTCGTCAGACGGCCTGCGCCGTGGTATGAAAGTGAATGACACCGGTGCGGCGATATCCGTACCCGTTGGCCAAGCTACCCTTGGCCGCATCATGGACGTGCTGGGTCGCCCTATCGACGAGGCCGGCCCGATCGGCACTGATGTGCGGCGTGCCATTCACCAGAAAGCGCCGGCCTTCCGTGACCTGTCGCCTTCGGTCGAATTGCTCGAAACCGGCATCAAGGTGATCGACTTGATCTGTCCGTTCGCCAAGGGCGGCAAGATCGGCCTGTTCGGCGGTGCAGGGGTCGGCAAGACCGTGAACATGATGGAATTGATCAACAACATTGCCAAGCAGCACGCCGGTCTGTCGGTGTTTGCCGGTGTTGGCGAGCGTACCCGCGAGGGCAACGACTTCTATCACGAGATGAAAGAGTCGAACGTGCTCGACAAGGTCGGCATGGTGTTCGGCCAGATGAATGAGCCGCCCGGTAACCGCCTGCGCGTCGCGCTGACCGGCCTGACCATGGCGGAAGCCTTCCGCGACGAAGGCCGCGATATTCTGTTCTTCGTCGATAACATCTACCGTTTTACGCTGGCTGGTACCGAAGTATCCGCGCTGCTCGGTCGCATGCCTTCTGCCGTGGGCTACCAACCGACGCTGGCCGAGGAAATGGGCCGTCTGCAGGAGCGTATTACCTCAACCAAGACCGGCTCGATCACTTCGATCCAAGCCGTATATGTGCCGGCGGACGACTTGACCGACCCATCTCCTGCCACCACCTTCGGCCACCTCGACGCTACCGTCGTGTTGTCGCGCGATATTGCTTCACTCGGTATCTACCCGGCGGTCGACCCCCTCGATTCCACCTCGCGCCAGGTTGACCCGAACGTCATCGGCGAAGAGCATTACAACACTACCCGCAAGGTGCAGGCGACGCTTCAGCGCTATAAGGAATTGCGCGATATCATCGCCATTCTGGGCATGGACGAACTCGCTCCAGAAGATAAACTTACCGTGTCGCGGGCCCGCAAGATTCAGCGTTTCCTGTCGCAGCCCTTCTTCGTCGCTGAGGTATTTACCGGTTCGTCCGGCAAGTACGTCACGCTCAAGGAGACCATCAAGGGCTTCAACATGATCGTGAATGGCGAGTGCGACCAGTTGCCCGAGCAGGCCTTCTACATGGTCGGCGGCATCGAGGAAGCCTTCGAGAAGGCCAAAACCCTGCAATAAGCTCTTCAATAAGGGGCCAAATATGGCATTAACAGTTCACGTAGATGTTGTCAGTGCGGAGGAGTCAATCTTCTCTGGCTTGGCCGATTTTGTCGTGCTGCCTGGCGAAGCCGGTGAACTCGGCA
>CAIYZZ010000368.1 GCA_903930805.1 uncultured Rhodocyclaceae bacterium
ATGTTGTGTGCGCTGAAACGACCGAAGGCGTTGTACTGTTCAAGATTTTGCTCGAATAGCCCCTTGATGATCTGCACCGCCTCGCGGCTCCAGGCGACCATCTGGTAAATGTCTTTCTGCAGTTTGGCTCTTTCTTCGGCGGTCAACGATTTATTCACGCCGCCAGGGACTGCACCAGTGCCATGCACGCGCTTGCCGGCGGTCATGCGGATGACTTCCTGGCCATATTTGCGCAGCAGCACGCCTTTCTTGGCGATCTCGGGTTGCGCGGCGATGACGCCGACGATGTTGCGTGTGGCGACATCCGAACCAAAACCGAACAACAGGTCGGGCGAGGAGAGATGGAAGAAGTGCAGGGCGTGTGATTGCAGGATCTGGCCATAGTGCATGAGGCGACGGATCTTCTCGGCAGTGGGCGTCAGTGTGACGCCGAGCATCTGATCCATTGCCTTCGCGGCGGCCAAATGGTGCGAGACCGGGCAGATGCCACAGAGGCGCTGCACCATCACCGGCACTTCCCAGAAGGGGCGGCCTTCGATGAATTTCTCGAAGCCACGGAACTCGACGATGTGCAAACGCACCTGTTGCACACGATTATCGTCGTCAAGCAGGATGGTCACCTTGCCGTGGCCTTCGACGCGCGATACCGGCTCGATGGCGACGCGCTTGAGCTTCTCTGGATTGGGGGCGGTTTCAAGTGCGAATGGCATGACGAACCTCGAATCAATCGTAATGAATCAGTCCGTGGCCGAGGTGCGGTGTGCGCCCGGCAACGAGATCGGTAAGGAACTTCCAGATGGCATCCCCCGAAGGAGGGCATCCCGGCAGGAAGTAGTCGATTTTGACCACCTCATGGATCGGGTGCACCCGATCCAGCGGTAGTGGTAGCTCGGGATCGTTGGGAATTTCCGCACCGTGCGCGAGCCCGGTTTCAGTCGAATAAACCGCCTCGAGGATGTCGCGCAGGTCGAGATGGTTGCGTTGTGCCGGCAGGCCGCCATTGACGGCACAGGCGCCAACCGCGACGAGGATCTTGCAGTTCTTGCGAAACTCGCGCAGCACATGGACGTTTTCCGCATTGCAGACGCCACCCTCGATCAGGCCAAGGTCGCAGGGGCCGCAGTGCTTGATGTCGGTGATGGGCGAGCGGTCGAATTCGACGAGTTCAAGCAGGTCGAGCAGGCGCTCGTCGATGTCGAGGAAGGACATGTGACAGCCGAAGCAACCGGCCAGCGATGCAGTTGCCACCCGTAACTTTGGCGACTTGGGTTTGGCGGGAGTTGTCGTTGTTGCGTTCATTTCGCCACCTCCACCACGGATGCCGGGGCTTTGTCGTATTTGCGCTCGCCGATGGGCACGGCGAAGCCGATGCGTTTTTTGATGATCACGCCAACCGGACAGATGTTCGCCGCACGGTCGGTGGCCGCGAAGTCGGTGTCGCCCAGTTTGCCGCTCTCGCTGTTGATGATCACACGCCGGCCACGCATGCCGCGCCCACCCATGGAGAACACGTCCTTGTGATCCACCTCGTGCGAGGCCAGCACACAGAGTGAGCACATGATGCAGCGGTTGAAGTCGAGCAGCATGTCCGGATGCGACGCATCGACCGGGCGATCCGGGAAGAATTGGTCAAAGTGCGGGTTCATCATGCCCAAGTCATAGGCAGTGGCCTGCAGAAGGCAGTTGCCGCTCTTT
This sequence comes from uncultured Rhodocyclaceae bacterium, assembly GCA_903930805.1. Lineage (GTDB taxonomy): Bacteria > Pseudomonadota > Gammaproteobacteria > Burkholderiales > Rhodocyclaceae > Sulfuricystis. Next base: position 1,696 of record CAIYZZ010000368.1, read on the forward strand.
TCGCAAGACGGGCAGAAGTGGTTGCCCTCGACGAACAATAGCTGTAGCAGTGTCCGGCGCTTGTCGTTGAGTTCCGGCGTGTGGTTCTCGACCTGCATGTCGGGTGCGGCTTGCATGACGCAGGACGAGCCGAAGCGGCCGTTGACCTTGACAGTGCACAGCTTGCACGAGCCATGGGGCGTGAAATCAGGATGCCAACACAGGTGCGGGATATATTTGCCGGCGGCTTTCGCTGCCTGCATCACGGTCTGGCCGGGGGTGAAGGGAATTTCCTCGCCATCGAGAAAGAAAATATGCTGGTTACTCATGATCAGGTCTTTCCTCAGGTCACTTTTGCTACTTCTCATTGGTCAAGTGCGCGCCGGCATCGTCACGCCCGGTCATTTGCCGGGCTTGCGACAGTGCCGCATCAAGATTGAAGGCTGGCTCGTAATCGAGCGAACTGAGTCTGCGCTCATAGGCCGGTTTGAACTTGGTGAGCGTGTCGAACATGGGGTTGCAGGCTGTGTTGCCCAAGCCGCAATGGCTCGCCCCCTGCATCAGGCGATGCATCTTGAACATCTCGTTGATGTCGTAGGGTGAGCCGTGGTGCGATGCCAGCTTGTCCATCAACCGCGCCACAACCTGGGTGCCGACGCGACACGGCGTGCAGAAGCCGCAGGATTCGTGGGCGAAGAAATGGGCGAAGTTGAGCGCCACCTCGAACATGTCACGTGAGCAGTCGAACACCATGAGCGCACCCGCAGTGGGTACGTCTTCGAAAGCGATGCGTCGCTGCAGCTCGTCCTGGCTGAGAGTCATGCCTGAGGGGCCAGATACCTGCACAGCCTGCACGCAGTCATTTGCACCGGCGTCTTCCAGAACCTGGGCGATGGTTACGCCAAAGGGATACTCGTAAAGGCCGGGCCGCCGGACGTCGCCGGAGACGGAAAGAATCTTGGTGCCGGTCGATTGTTTGGTGCCGATGCGGGCGAACCAGTCGCCGCCGTTTAGCGCGATGAGTGCCGCTGAAGCGAAAGTTTCGACGTTATTCACGATCGTTGGCTGGTCGAGGTAGCCGTTGGTGACGGGGAAGGGAGGCCGGATGCGCGGGCGACCGGGTTTGCCTTCGAGTGATTCGATGAGCGCAGATTCCTCTCCGCAGATGTAGGCGCCGGCACCGAGATGGATCTCGATGTCGAAGCGTGCGCCCGGAATGTCGAGAATGCTGTTGCCTAAAAGGCCCGCAGCGCGGCGCTGTTCCAGCACGGCTTCGAGCGGTTCCAGCAGGTAACGGTATTCCCCGCGCAGATAGACGAAACCGCGTGTCGCTCCCACCGCGTAGGCGGCGATGGTCATGCCTTCGAATACCAGATCGGCGTGTGAGGTCAGCAGCACGCGATCCTTGAAGGTGCCGGGTTCGCCCTCGTCGGCGTTGCAAATTATGATGCGCTCCTGGCCTTCCTTCAACGGCGCGTTGCGGCAGGCTTCCCACTTCAGGCGGGTCGAGAACCCGGCACCACCGCGACCGCGCAGGTTGGAGCGCTGGATCTCATCGAGCAGGGCCGTCGGTCCGGCGATACCGTGCGGCAGCGATTCCCTGAACGAGCGGGTGTTCGACGCCACCAAACCATCGGTAGAGGCACGCTCGTGCGTGGCGCGCAAGGCCGAGCCAGGCATGAAATTGCCGGCGAGCAGGATGTCGGCACGGCGGACGTTGTCATCGACACGGAACCATTCGGCGGGCCACTCGGCGACGGGTTTTTCCTCGCGAATCAATTCGGCCATCTGCTCCACGCGCGCCATCGTCATGCGTGTGATGGCGCGGTAATTCACCAGCACAGCCGGCCCCTGATCGCACATGCCGGTGCAGGATGTTGTATTCACGCTGACCAGCCCATCCTCGGAAAGGCGACCTGGTTCCAGCCAGAGCTTGCCGCAAAGCGACTGCATCAGATCCTGATTGCCGAGCATGCGGTCAGTGATATTGTCTGACCACAGCACGCAGTACTTGCCGCGCGGACGGGTGTGAAAAAAACTGTAGAAGGCCGCCGTGCCTTCGACCTGGGCACGCGGCCAGCCGACGCCCTTGGCGATGGCTGTAATGGTTTCGGGTGAGAGCCAGCCCAGCACTTCCTGTGTTTCGCGGAGGATTTGCATCAGCCGAGTGCCTTCGTTGCCATGGCGGGCCAAGACAGTCTTGATTGCATCGTTATTGTTCATGTTCACCCCTTGCTGCACTGCGTCATAAGTGCGTAGCCTACCCTTCTCCGGTTACAGGCTTTTGCGCTGGATCAAGATTCTTACCGGTTAGAATCGTCGCCTTGCTCAATGTTGGAGACCTGTCATGTGCCTCGCCATTCCTGTTCGCGTTGTAGAACTTTGCGCTGACGACATGGCCATCGTTGATCTCAGCGGCGTACGCAAAGAAATATCGCTGGCGATGGTCGACGATGTTGCCGTCGGCGACTACGTGATCCTGCACGTCGGTTTCGCGCTCAGCAAGCTGGATCCGGAAGAGGCCGCGAAGACTTTGGCACTATTTTCGGAGATGGGTGCGGCGGTGGCGGCACAGGATGCGGTGGCTGCAGTTGGCTTGGGCGCGGTCAGCGCGCCATAGAAAATATCAATACCTATATGGCTTGGTGTTGACTTCGATCAAAAGGTCGGAGGCTCGCCCCTGCTAAAAAGCGCGCACAACAAGTAGGTAGTGCTATAGGAGGAGGGTTCCATGAGTGCGTCCATATTTGATCTCAATCGAGATAGCCTCGCTGCAGTTGAAAATCGGCTGCAAATGCCGCGACGCGAGTTCCTGCAGTTTTGCGCGACCGTTGCCGCGACGCTGGGTTTGCCGGCAGGGGCCGAGGCCGCCGTGGCCAAGGCGGTGGAGTCCGCCAAGCGACCTTCCGTCATCTGGCTGCATTTTCAGGAATGCACGGGCTGTTCCGAATCCCTGCTGCGCGCCGAGCACCCGACGCTCGAAAAACTCATTCTCGACGTCATCTCGCTCGACTACCACGAGACGCTGATGGCGGCGGCTGGCCACCAGGCCGAGGCAGCGCGCAAGGACGCGATGGCCGCCAACAAGGGAAAATATGTTCTCGTGATCGAGGGCGCGATTCCGACGAAACAAAATGGCATTTTCTGCAAGATCGGCGGACGTACCGCCATCGATCTGGCCAAGGAGTGTGCGGCGGATGCGGCGGCTGTGATCGCCATCGGTTCCTGCGCTTCCTGGGGCGGCATGCCTTCGACGATTCCGTCGATTGCCGGGGCCGACTCCAGCCCGACGGGCTCGGCCGGTGTGGCGGAGGTTCTCGGTAAGCCGGTGGTGACGATTCCCGGGTGCCCGCCCAACCCCTACAATTTCCTCGCTACGGTGGTGCATTTCCTCACCTTCGGGTCTCTCCCTGCGGTTGATAAACTGGGGCGGCCGCTGTTTGCTTATGGTCGCCTGATACACGAAAACTGCGAGCGCCGCGCCCACTTTGACGCCGGCCGGTTCGCCATGCAATTCGGTGACGAAGGCCACCGCAAAGGCTATTGTCTTTACAAGCTTGGCTGCAAGGGACCAGAAACCTATGCCAACTGCCCGACCATCGGTTTCGGCGACGCGGGCGAGAACAACTGGCCGGTCGGTTGCGGCCATCCCTGCATCGGTTGCACCGAGAAGGGCGTGGGTTTCCAGAAACCGATCCATACCGTGGCGAAGATGATGAATGTCGCGCCGCCGTTGCAATATCCGCGCATCAGCGAAGAGGTGGGCAAGGGATCGAACTTCGCCAGCGCAGCAGCCCTGGCGGCCATCGCCGGTGCGGCAGCTGGCGGCGCGGTGATGCTGGCGAAAAATCTCGGCTTGTCGCATCAGGCGGCCGAACTGGAAAAGACCAAAGAGTCCACATCCAAAGCGGAGGTGTGAGATGACCACCCGACGCAATTTTCTCCGGGGCGCGCTAGCGGCCACCGGTGCAATAGTCGGCGCTGGCGGGACGGCGACAGTTCAGGCGCGCGAAACTCATGGCGTACCGCCCGCCGGGGTCGGTCTGCTTTACGATGCGACACTATGCGTGGGTTGCAAGGCCTGCGTAGCGGCCTGCAAGACGGCCAACGAGAACCCAGCAGAATTCAGTACGGTCGACAAGCTCTGGGACACACCGCTCGATACCTCCGGCTATACCTTCAACCTCATCAAGATGTACCGCAATGGCACGATGGAAACGA
>CAIYZZ010000369.1 GCA_903930805.1 uncultured Rhodocyclaceae bacterium
CCATGGCGGTGTCACCCAGCGGGTGCATACGGCTGTTGGCCCAACCCAGGCCCACCGCCGCCACCATGCCCACTGCGATGGTGAAGTCGCGCCGAGCCTTGCCGGCCAGCAGATCGCGCAGCGTCTGCCGATCAAAAGTCACCAACGCCAGACCCGCAACGCTGACGCCCACTGCATCGCCCAGCCCATCGTTGGATGTGTCAAACAGCGCAATGAAATTCGCGTGCCACCAATCATCGAAAAAAAAGACAACAACACTAGCGCCCAGCGCGACAATCAGTGAAACCAGCGCGGTGCGTCGTAACAGCAGGATGAAATCCACGAGGGCTTACCTCAACACAAGTTTGATGGTGTTGAGCAATTCGTCCGCAGTGGCCGGTTTCACCAGCCAGCCGGACGCACCGGCGGCCTTGGCTTCAAGGCGTTTCGATTGCTGTGATTCGGTGGTAAGGAAGAGGATGGGCATGAATTTGTAGTTCGGCAGCTTGCGCACCTCCTTGATGAACTCAATGCCATTCATGCCCGGCATGTTGAGGTCAGTGATCAACAGGTCGACCTTGACGCCGCCCTTGAACTTGTTGAGCCCCTCATTGGCATTTGCCGCTTTCTCGACGCCATAGCCGGCCTTGCCAAGAATGTTTGAAATCGATAACAGGATGGTGGCAGAGTCGTCCACCAGCATGATGGTTTTCACTTGTAGTCCCCTTAGGAGCGCCTTTGACCGCCGCATTATGCTCCCAAACAACGTGATGTTATTGACATGCCTCAACATGAGAGGAACTTCTTGTTTTTGCGCTCACCCGCCCCGATAATGCGAGCATAGTTGTAATTCCGGTGAACTGGAGACGTTCTGGACAGGGGTTCGATTCCCCTCACCTCCACCACTGGGGGGGTGCACTGGTTTCGACAGGGCGGACGATGGCGAGCAGGCAACCCGTCAGGCGATCGACGTTAATGAAGCAAATCTCTAAACGCCAACGATGAGCGTTTCGCACTGGCCGCTTAAGGCCTATGCCGAGGCTGCTTGAGCCTTGTAACCAAAGAAAAGCCGGCGGGGGCTTGGTGCAAACCAAGTCCCCGTCGTCATTTGTGGCGCGTTTTTTCAGTCGAACAGGCGGGGAAGGATATCGGCGCCGTAGCGATAGCTGTGGCGACAGATGTCGTCTTCGATGACAAGTTCGCCTTGTTCGGCGAGTGCGGACTCGACTTCGGTGCGGCCCAGGCTTTTCAGCATCGACAGCACCTTCTCTTCGTCTTTCGGGCAGTGGTAGCGCACCGGGCGCGGATCGAAGAGACGAATGTTTTCTTCAGGGAACAGTCGCATCAGCAGGTTGGCAGGCGATTTTGCCAGTTCGGCCGGCTTGAGCGTAGCGGCCAGATGAGCGATACGGTTCCAGCCATCCGGGTCTTTCACATCAGCATCCGGCAGCTTTTGCAGAAATAGACCACCGGAAAAAATATCGTTCGCGCTAAGCATCAGGAGAGCGGGTTGCTGCTCCGACTGAGCGAGATAATGCTCGAAGACGCTGGCGAGACTTTCGCCAACCAGCGGCACGATGCTCTGGTAGGGGTTTCCCTGACTGGTTTGCAGGGTAAGGACGAGTTGGCCGTCACCCAGCAGGCTCGAAAAAGTCGGCGCTGGCAGGACGGCGTTAGC
>CAIYZZ010000370.1 GCA_903930805.1 uncultured Rhodocyclaceae bacterium
CCATGAACGATAGGGTATGAGGCAATGAAAATCACCATCATCGGCACCGGCTACGTTGGCCTGGTCAGTGGCACCTGTCTGGCAGAAGTCGGCAACGACGTGTTGTGTCTCGACGTCGATCCCGAGAAGATCCGCATCCTCCATGAGGGCGGCATTCCCATTCACGAACCCGGCCTGCAGGACATGGTGCGCCGCAACGTCGCCGCCGGGCGCCTGCACTTCACCACCGATGTCGATGAAGCTGTCCGCTTCGGTACCGTCCAGTGTATCGCCGTCGGCACCCCGCCTGATGAAGACGGTTCGGCGGATTTGCAATACGTCCTCGCTGCCGCAAGAAATATCGGCAGCCGTATGACCGACTACAAGGTAATCGTCGACAAGAGCACGGTGCCGGTGGGCACGGCCGACAAGGTCAAGGCCGCCGTTGCCGAAGAGCTCCAGAAGCGCAATGCCGACATTCCCTACAGCGTCGTCTCGAACCCTGAATTCCTCAAGGAAGGTGCGGCCGTCGAAGACTTCATGCGTCCCGACCGCATCGTCGTCGGCGCAGAGGATGAGCAAGCCATCCACCTCATGCGCGCCCTCTACGCCCCCTTCCAACGCAATCACGAGCGCGTCATCGTCATGGACGTGCGCAGTGCCGAGCTCACCAAGTACGCCGCCAACGCCATGCTGGCTACCCGCATCAGCTTCATGAATGAACTCGCCAACCTGGCTGAAGTATTGGGCGCCGACATCGAACATGTGCGTCAAGGCATCGGTTCCGATCCACGCATCGGTTACCACTTCCTCTATCCCGGCTGTGGCTACGGCGGATCGTGTTTCCCGAAGGACGTCCAGGCCCTGCAACGCACCGCTCGCGTCGATGCCGGCATCGAACTCAAGGTGCTCAACGGCGTCGAAGATGCCAATGACGCCCAAAAACACGTCCTCGCCAAAAAGATCCAGGTGAAATTCGGCAACGACCTCAAGGGCAAAAAGTTCGCCCTCTGGGGCCTGGCCTTCAAACCCAATACCGACGACATGCGCGAGGCGCCGAGCCGCTACCTCATTGCCGACCTGTTCGCAGCGGGTGCCACCGTGACCGCCTACGACCCGGTCGCCATGGACGAAGCCCGCCGTGTCTTCGGCTCAGAACCTCGACTGGCCTGCGCTGACACGCCCATGGCCGCTCTGGACAATGCTGACGCCCTCGTCATCGTCACCGAATGGAAAGAGTTTCGTAGCCCGGACTTCGCGGCGATCAAGACCAAGCTCAAGACTCCCGTTATCTTCGACGGCCGCAACCTCTACGACCCGGCGCTGGTGCGCCAGGCCGGCATCGAATACCTCGCCATCGGCAGGAAATAGAAAGTGCTGCGACATCGTCTGCTGATGGTTGGGTTTGCCTTGCTGTTGGCAGCGGCAACCCGGATTGCGTTGGCGGCCGACTTGCCCTTGCTGCTTGCCGAACGCTACGCCGGCAATGTCGACGTCTCGCAATACTGGGTCAGCGAAAAACTCGACGGGGTGCGTGCCCACTGGGATGGCCGGCAACTGCGTTTTCGCAGCGGCAATGTGGTTAATGCTCCCGCCTGGTTCGTCAGTGGGTTACCGCCCCGGCAACTCGATGGCGAACTCTGGCTGGGGCGTGGCACTTTCGATAAATTATCCGCAATCGTCCGGCGCGAAATTTCGGTCGACGCCGAATGGCGGCAGGTACGCTACATGGTCTTTGAATTACCCGAGGCGACGGGAAGCTTCACCGATCGCATCGACCAGATAAAAATGCTCGTCACCCAAGCCAACGTACCGTGGTTGCAGCCGGTCGAGCAATTCCGCCTTGTAGACACCAGAGCCTTGCAGAAGAAGTTGGACGAAGTGGTGCGGGGCGGGGGCGAGGGCCTCATGCTGCATCGCGCAGACGCCCTGTACGAAACAGGACGGTCTGCCGCCTTGATAAAAGTTACACCATGGCAAGACGCCGAAGCCCGCGTTGTCGCGCACCTCCCCGGCAAGGGAAAATACGCCGGCATGCTTGGCGCACTTCAGGTCGAAATGCCTGACGGCCAGCGTTTCTCGCTCGGCAGCGGTTTCACAGATGCCCAACGGCGCAACCCGCCACTAGTCGGAACGCAAGTCACCTACCGCTACCGCGAACTGACCAGCAAGGGTATTCCACGCTTTCCGCGATTTCTGCGGGTGCGGGAGGTTTTCTGACAAAGGCCCGCCAACAATGAAAATTCTCATCACCGGCGCCGCCGGCTTCATCGGTTCCGCCCTCGCTCTGCGCCTGCTCGAACGTGGCGATACCGTCATCGGTATCGACAACCACAACGACTACTACGACCCGGCCATCAAGGAGGCGCGCTTGGCGCGCCACGCCAAGCATCCTAACTACACCCACCTGCGTATCGATCTTGCCGATCGTCAGGCCATTGAAGCCGCCTTCGCCACTCACAAGCCGCAGCGCGTGGTCAATCTCGCCGCCCAGGCCGGCGTGCGCTATTCGATCGAAAACCCGCTTGCCTACATCGACAGCAACGTCGTCGGTTTTGCCCACATCCTCGAAGGTTGCCGTCACCACGACGCCGAGCATCTCGTCTACGCTAGCAGTTCCAGCGTCTATGGTGCCAACACCACGATGCCCTTCTCGGTGCATCACAACGTCGACCATCCGCTGAGTCTCTATGCCGCCAGCAAGAAGGCCAACGAACTGATGGCCCACACCTACAGCCATCTCTACAACCTTCCCACCACCGGCCTGCGCTTCTTCACCGTCTATGGTCCTTGGGGCCGGCCCGACATGGCGCTGTTCAAATTCACCAAGGCCATCCTGGCGGGCGAGCCGATCACCGTCTTCAACCACGGCAAGCACCGCCGCGACTTCACCTACATCGATGACATTGTCGAAGGCGTTATCCGTGTCCTCGACCGTCCGGCACCACCTAATCTGAGTTGGAACGGCGCCCACCCCGACCCCGGCACCAGTCAGGCACCTTGGCGCGTCTACAACATTGGCAACAATCAGCCGGTCGAGCTCATGGACTACATTGCCGCGCTAGAAAAGGCCTTGGGTAAGACAGCAGAAAAAGAAATGCTGCCGCTGCAGCCCGGCGATGTGCCCGACACCTACGCCAATGTCGACGACCTCGTCGAACAGTTTCACTACAAACCAGCGACAACGGTGGAAGATGGCATCAACCGCTTCGTCGATTGGTATCGCGGTTACTTCAATGCTTGAATATCGCGAGCGGTTGACTGCCATGAATCCCACCATCGCCGTCATTGGCCTCGGCTACGTCGGCCTGCCGCTCGCGGTCGAATTCGGCAAAAATTTCAAGACGATCGGATATGACTTGTCATCCGCGAAGGTGACCGCCTATCTCGACCTCATCGATCCCACCGGAGAAATATCCACCGCAGACCTTAAGGCGGCAACGCAACTCGAATGCACCACCGATCCAGGCCGTCTCGCCAGCGCCGACTTTTTTATCGTGGCTGTTCCCACCCCCGTCGATGCTGCCCACCAGCCTGACTTTGGGCCGCTCATTGCCGCGTCCGAAACCGTCGGCCGACACATGAAGGTCGGTGCCATCGTTATCTACGAATCCACCGTCTATCCTGGCGCTACCGAAGAAATTTGCATCCCTGTCCTGGAAAAACACTCAGGCCTGAGATGGCAGCAGGATTTCCATATCGGCTACAGTCCCGAGCGCATTAACCCCGGTGACAAGGAACACACGCTCACAAAGATCATCAAAGTCGTCGCCGGCGACACCCCGGAAACCCTGGAGCAAGTGGCCACTCTCTATGGCAGCATCGTCACGGCAGGGATCCACAAGGCTAGCAGCCTCAAAATTGCCGAAGCCGCCAAGGTGATCGAAAACACCCAGCGCGACCTCAATATCGCCCTCATGAATGAACTGGCGCTGATTTTTGACAAGCTCGACATCGACACCAGCGAAGTCCTCGCCGCCGCAGGAACAAAGTGGAACTTTCTCAAGTTCAAGCCCGGCCTCGTCGGCGGCCACTGCATCGGTGTCGACCCCTACTACCTCACGCACAAGGCAGAAATACTCGGCTACCAGCCGCAGGTCATCCTCGCCGGCCGGCGCATCAACGACGGCATGGGCAAGTTCATCGCCGAAAAAACCGTGAAGCTGATGATCCAGGCAGGCCTCAACATCAAGGGTGCCAGGGTCAATATCCTCGGCCTGACCTTCAAGGAAAACTGCCCGGATTTGCGCAACTCCAAAGTGCCCGACATCATCCGCGAACTCGCCAGCTATGGTATTGAAATCTGCGTGCATGATCCCTTGGCCGACCATGCAGAAGCATTGTGCGAGCATGGTTTGAAACTGCACACATGGCAGGCGCTGGATGCAGCCGATGCCCTAATCCTGGCCGTGGCGCATGAGGACTATCGCGCCAAGGGCGCAGAAGACATTGCCACCAAGCTGTACCCCGGCGGGATGTTCATCGACGTCAAGGCGGTATTCCATGCCGCAGATTTCCCGCAGGCGGAAGGCTATTGGCGGCTGTAATCAGGCCCAATCAGGTCTGGAGTATGTAGTTGAGTGTAGTTGAGTGACGTTGTCACGGTAAATGTCGGCGCAGTCAGGTCAGGGTTCCTGACGCGCCGGCGGGCGTTTGTCGTCGTAGCTCACTTCGATTCTCATCACGGTTGCCACCCGCTGACCGTTGAGTTCGCCCGGAACGAAACGCGATTGCTTGAAAGCCTTGGTGGTCACCTCGGAAAATATCTCCGGCAGTTCGCTACTTTCGACAGTGATATTCTCGACCTGCCCCTGCGCGTCGATCCAGAGCTTCAGAATCAGTTTCCCCGAAACGATGATGGATTGGATTTCGGGCGGGTCAAGTTTTTTGACCGCAATCGCCCGGGGTCGCTTGGTCAGCTGATCGCTCGTGTAATAGGCTGGCCCGGGGATGGGGAGAAGGTCTGCGCCATCCATCCGTGCTTGTGGGCTCAAGGTCTCTGTGTTGTTCGCCTGAGCAAGCGGAGTGCTCTCGACGGGCGGGTCGGCTTGCGCTGGTTGATTCAGTACCGGCGCCTCGTCACGCCGCAGAGCTGTCAAAGTTGCCGTCAGGGCGAGCGATGCAGGGTACTTTGTTCGCAGGGAAGACATCTCGGCAAGCGCAGTACGCTTGCCGAGATAGGGCAGGACAACAATTGACGCATGCAACAGACCTGATACCCCCAGCGCCAGGATGAGGCGTGCTACATCCTCCCGCACGATGAGAATGAAAGCGGCCGCGTCATTGGATCAACTCGCGCCATGTCACCCGTTTCCCGGAAAATCCAGCAGCCGATGCCGGAAACTCAACATTGGGGTTGAGTTCCGGTGTTGGGTTTGTCGAGGTGACGACAGCGACCTTGGGGTCACCTTGAATGTAGAGTACGTTAACACCGACGATCGTGGAGTTGTACTTCAGAGAAACCACGTTCGTTGTCGTGTTGATGGCTCCGCCCGTCGCGTAGTCGAAGACATTGAGCCAGCCATACCCCCCTGGCGCACATGCCGTATTTGACGGAACGATGGTCGCGACCAGCAGCGCACCTTGTATAAGTTTGCTGTCGATGTTGACGCGTTCGCCACTGTCAGGAAAATCGGCAAACCAGCCTGCACCGTTGACGAAGCTAACCGGGTTGTTGGAACCCGTGCGGAGGGCCAGCCCACCCGCGTCGTTGGTTACGGTTTGCTGTATCAAGGTGTTGCGGGGGTTGACCAGGGTCGTGGTCGCATTGTCGTCCTTGATGGCATACAGGCTCTGTTTCTGCGTATTGGTCAGGTCACTGGTTTCCAGATATTTCCCGGTTCCGATGAAGACGACACGCTTGCTGGAGATTAAACCCAGTAGTGGCGTGGTGGTGATGGGCTGACGGTTTGTCCCTGCGGTGTCAGAGTACAACTCAGCGAATTTCATGACAGAACCCGTGCCGACTGCGGCCGTGGCTGTGTCGTTGATGTTGAAGCGCCAGAGGTTCCCCAGCAAGTCGCCCCCATAGACCTGCCCCACTTTGTTACCCACAGCTTCCTCATTCCAGCCGGCGATCCTGGCCAGCCCGCTGGGTGTGGTGGTATCGCCCACGCCGGTTGATATCTTGCTGATGAGCGCACCTGTAGCGGCATTGAGGACGAAGAGATAGCCCTTGCCGTCGCCGGGACTGGTATTGTTGTAGCCGGACGTGACAATGACTACCCAGGTGCCATCGGCCTTCTGGGTGATGATGGGCTGGCCGAAACTGTAGCCGATATCATCGTTCTTGACAGTGCCGATCCCGGTAGTTGGCGTGAATTCCCATAGCAGGACCGGCGTACTTGGAATCGTGATGTCCAGGGCGAAATAGCCACGTCCTCCACCGTTCAGGCCGGCCACGAGGATGGTCTTCCAGACAGCGGTGGCGCTGTTGGAGCACCCCGAAACGCAGACATCCGAGGTGGTCGGGCTGCCATTGACGTAGTTGGCGTGCACGGTGGAGTAGTTCTTGTCGGCCAGTTTCCACATGTTTGGTATCACCATGCTCGGCACATAAGCCCAGCGCTCTATTCCGGTGTCAGCCGCGAAAGCGTGCATCATGCCGTCGTTGGTGCCCATGAACACGGTTCCGGCACGACTGGCTTGAGCCGTGAGGTACTCGCTGTAACCCGGGTACGGGTAGCTGAATACCGGCGGACCGATAAAAGCCGGCTGGGATTCCAGCGCATCGCCCAGCACGGCTTCGCGGTAGCGATACAGCCGGTTCGTGAGCGTGTTGGCAGAACGATCCTCATAGCCATACTGACCGCGCAGATAGTTGACTAGATTGGTGCCTGCGGCGGCGGTTTGTTGCGCTGAGGTCAATACCGTCCATTGACTTAGTGTGCTGATGTGAGCGGCATCGAAGTAGGCCGAATTGGCACTGGCATAGGCGGCATCGAAGTTGATGAGTGCGGTACCTGCGTTGTTGGCGGTTTTGATAACCCGTGTATCGGTCGTGCCGGAGACCATGGCGTTCATGGTGCCGGTGCAGGTGGTGGATACCGGCACCTTGCAATTCGTGCCATCCAACACGCCGCCGCTACAGACGACCGAGTTGGGGGTGACGCAATAATAGCTGGTGGTGTCACCAGCGGTCTCGGCAGTCACGACGCCCGGAAGTGAACAGGTGCCCGCTGGAACGTCTTCCACGCACCAGGAGGCGTTCTCGTTGACTTGGCCGCTATCTGTATTGATGCCGCGCGCTTCGAGATTGCCCTTCCAGGTCACCGTTGTGTAGCTGGCAACGTACGCGAAGTTGTTGCCGGCCACGGGGTTCAGCGTGCTGGTAGCTGCCGCTGCTGCCGAACCCTTGCGGGAGTTGATGCCCGCCAGCGCGTTGGAGAGACCAGAGGCCAGCGAAGCCG